>JARDZQ010000032.1 GCA_029240775.1 Rubrobacteraceae bacterium
GAGCCAGTTCCACCCGGAGTTCAAGAGCCGCCCCGTTCGTCCCCACCCGCTTTTCTACGGTTTCGTCGGAGCGTGCGCCAGCGCGCGCAAGGGCCATGACGTCCCCGAGCCGGTCACCCGCGCAGAGGAGCAGGCCGCAAGCTGAGGGTGCCGGTCCACCACGAACGAAGCCTCACGACCCGCGGGGTACGCACCGTCGCGCTCCTGAGCGGGGAGCCGGCGGGCACACTCGCCCCCCGCGTTGCCGGACTGGCCGAGTTCCAGGCGAGCCTAGCCTGGCGCGCTCCCGAGGACGTGCCCCGAAGGCCCGCGCTCGTGGTTGCGCCCGGACCCGCTAGGCTCTCCCTCTCGGAGTCCGGGGACGCTGCGACCCGGCGCCTCTCCGGTGAGGTGTTCGCCCTGACCCAGAAGGAACTCGGCGCCGGGCTCGAAGCGGTGTTGCGCGCTCTCACCACGTTCGCGGCCCTCACCGAAGCCACGCTCGAGGTGAACGCCGTGGTCAACGTTCCTCCGAGGGTGGCCTCGCCGCGTGCTCTCGAGGGGCTCGCGCGCGACCTCTGGGAGGCCGGGTTCCCCGTCCGGTTCGCGCCATCGTGGACACCGGCGCCCGCAGCCGACGTCTACCTTGGGGTGGGTGGCGACGAGGAGCTGGACGAGTTCGTCCGGTCGCAAGCTTGGTGGGTCCGGATCTGAGGTCCTTGCCCGTGCTGCGCCGCGCCCGCGTGCTCGCCGTCTCGGCGGGCCGCGCGGAGGTCGAGCTCCTAGAAGGCCCCCTCGCGGGAGAGACCGTCCGCGGCCTTTTCTACCGGCAGATCGGGGATCCGCCACAGGCCGGGGAGGAGGTCAGGGTTAACACCGTGGGTTTGGAGATGGGCCTCGGCACGGGCGGTGTCGCGGTTCTCCTGCCCGGTGACTCCACGACCGTCGCTCCCACAAACGAGAACCACTTCGTAAAGCTGCCCTACACGCCTATGCAGTTCCCCGCCTCCGCGCCGCCGCAGGCGGAGGACCTCGCCGGAGTGCCCGTCGTGGTGCTGCCGCTCCACTCGCACCTGGCGCCGGCTTGCTGCGCGGCTGCGGCCCTTGAGCCGGACTGCCGGGTCGCCTTGGTGTGGCAGGAGGGCGGGGCGCTGCCCGTGCCCTTCTCGGAGACCGTTGGGGAGCTCAAAAACAGAGGTCTCCTTCACTCGGTGATCTCGGCGGGGAGCTGCTTCGGAGGAGATGTGGAGGCGCCGAACACCTACGCCGGGCTCCTCGCGGCAGCCGCGCTAGAGCCGCGCGCAAACCTGGTGCTCGCGGGCATCGGGCCGGGGGTCGTAGGCACCGCGGCCGACTACGGACACGGGGGCATGGCCGCAGCCGTCGCTCTCAACGCTGCTGCGGCTCTCGGTGCCGAGCCGGTGCTCGCGCCCCGGCTCTCTGCGGCTGACCCCCGGGAGCGTCACCGCGGCGTCTCGCACCACACGCGCTCCGCGCTGCGGGCGGCGCTCGCACCTTGCAGAGTAGCCTTCCCCGCCGGGTGCACCGTCACCGCAGACGGCTTGCCGGAGCGCCACGTCTACGAGCGCGTCGAGGTCGGGGCGGCTGGATTGGAGGGGCGCTTCGGGGTAACCTTCGAGAGCATGGGACGGTGCTACGACGAGGACTCTATATTCTTCGATGCGGCCGTCGCGGCCGTGGCCCTCGCTCTTGGGGGAGAAGTCGCGTGAGGATCGGGGTGCCCAAAGAGAGAGCACCGGGCGAGAGCCGGGTAGCGCTGGCGCCGCACGCCGCGCACGAGCTCGCCCGCGCCGGGCATCGCGTGCTCGTCGAGGCCGGCGCCGGGGAGGCGTCGAGTATCCCCGACGAGCGCTACGAGGAGGCGGGGGCCAGGATCTCGGACGACCCAGCCCGCGTCTACGGCGAATCGGAGCTCGTCGTCAAGGTCCAGGGGCCCGTCGAGGAGGAGCGCGAGCACCTCAGGGAGGGTACGGTCCTCTTCTCCTTCCTCTCCCTCTCGGTAGACGAGAACCTCATGCAGGCCCTCATCCGCTCCCGCTGCGTCGCCGTGGCGCTGGAGACCATCCGGGACCGCCGCGGAGGTCTTCCCGTCCTCACCCCGATGAGCGAGATCGCCGGCCGCCTGACGCCCCAGATCGGGGCCCATTACCTCCAGCACCAGTCCGGCGGGCGCGGCATCCTGCTCGGCGGTTCTACCGGGGTAAGGCCGGGGCGCGTCGTGATCCTGGGCGGCGGTATCGTGGGCTCGGCTGCCGCCAGGGTGGCGAGCGGGCTCGGGGCGCGGGTGCTGGTTATGGACCGCGACCTGAACCGCCTGCGTCGCCTCGAGGAGGCCGGCCTCAGGGGCGTGAGCACCGTGGCCGCCACGAGCATGGCCATAAGGGACGCCGTCCTCGTCGCCGACCTCCTCATAGGGGCGGTGCTCGTCGTCGGGTCCCGGACCCCCCACCTCGTGGACCGCGCGACCGTCGGAGGCATGAAGCCCGGCAGCGTGATAGTCGACGTGGATGTCGACCAGGGCGGGTGCGTCGAGACCTCCCGCCCGACGACGCTTGCTCACCCGACCTACGAGGAGGAAGGCGTGATCCACTACTGCGTCAAGAACGTGCCTGCCGCCGTCCCCATCACCTCCACCCGGGCTCTCTCGAACGCGCTGCTGCCGTACGTGCGCGAGGTGGCGGGGCGCGGGCTGGCGGACGCGATCAACGCGGATGCGGGGCTCGGCCGCGGGGTGGCCGTCGCGGAGGGCCGCGTGGTCGACCCGATCCTGGCCAGGGCGACGGGCTCCGAGCACAACCTCCTCTCCTCGGTGCTGCCGCTCCACTCGGAGGCGAGATGACCCTGGATTCCGCTGGCAGGGCACTCTCGGACTTCACCGTGGAGCTCGACGTGTACTCGGGCCCCTACGAGTGGCTGCTCGCCCTGATCCTGAAGGAGGAGCTGGAGATCTTCGAGGTCCCGTTGCGCGAGCTCGTCGGCCTCTACCTCTCGGCCCGCGACCCGGGGGCCCCCAACGCCCTCGAGCGCGACACGGACTTTGCGGGCTCCGCCGCCGCGCTCGTGCTGCTGAAGAGCCGCACGCTCTCCCCGCTCGTCGACGAGGGCGAAGACGAGGAGGATGAAGCTCTCTCCCCGGAGCAGCTCGCCAAGAGGCTGGCCCGCTACCTGATGGTGAGCCGCGGCGCACAGGCGCTACGCGAGCGGTTCGCCGGGAACGCGGGCCACTATCCCTCATCTCACCTCCTGCCGCCGCGTCCGGGACGCCTCCGGATAGATTCCGACCGCGTCCTCGAGGCCGCCCGCCGCACGTTCTCTCGGCCAGCCGAGCCCCCCGTGAACCACCTCGGCCCCATAACCGTGACCCTCCAGGAGCTCGCCTCGCTTATCCGGACCGCCCTCGCCCGCGGCCCCGTGCCCTACGAGGAGCTCGTCAGGGACATGGACCGCCTCCGCTCCGCCGTGACCTTCGCCGCGGCCCTCTCCCTGGCCCACGAAGGCCACCTGAGGCTCCGCCAGACCGAACCTCTAGGTCCCCTCACCCTGGAGCCGCTCCGGTGAGCGAGACGAACGGGGATACCCCCAAAGCTTCACACCTGATCGAGGCACCGTCGGCGCCCTGAGCTCCGCCACCGGGCTCCCCGAAGCGGGGGTGGAGTCCGCTCTCTACGACCTCGCGCGGCGCTACGCCCCGGGAGAGTCTGGCATACTGCTCCGCGAGGTGGCCGGCGGGCACCTCCTCTCGACCTCCCCAGCCTGCGCTTCGGCAGTCGAGCGCTTCCGCGATGAGGCTCGCCCGGCGCCGCTCTCCGGCGCCGCCCACGAGGTCCTGGCCTGCGCCCTCTACCACGGACCGCTTACCCGATCCGCGATCTCCGGCGTCCGTGGCGTCAACTCGGACGCCGTGGTGCGCAACCTGCTCGACCGTGGCCTCCTCGCCGAGGTCGGCACCGACCGAGACGCGCCCGGCTCCCCCGCCCTCCTCGACGTGACAGACGACTTCCTCATCGCTACGGGCGCCGCCTCCCGCGAGGACTTTCCGCCGCTCGAGACCCTCGTCGCCGAGGAGGAGCTCGCCCGCGTGCGCGAGCGCCTCCAGGTAGCCGACGAAGGCCACCGCCCGCCGGAGAGCGCCTAGCCAATGCGCCTGCAGACCTTCCTGGCGCGCGCCGGCGCCTCACCCTCCCGGCGCAAGGCGGAGGCCCTGATCTCCGCCGGCCGCGTCTCGGTGAACGGCGAGACTGCCACCCTCGGCGCTGCCGTCTCCCCCCAGGACACTATCCTCCTCGACGGCCGCCCCGTAGCCCTCCCCGCCACCCTCGCCTACCTCGCCCTGAACAAACCCCCGGGCTACCTCACCACCCTCCGGGACGAGCCGGGCCGCGACCGCCCGACCGTGAAGGACCTGATGCCGCCCCTCCCGGGCCTCGTCCCCGTAGGCCGCCTGGACTCCTCCACGACAGGCCTCCTCCTCCTGACCAACGACGGCACCTTGGCCCACCGCATCACCCACCCCTCCTCCGGGATAGAGAAAGAGTACGAGGTAACCGTGAGAAGCCCGGCCTCGGAGGAGTCCCTCTCCGCCCTCGCCGCCGGTCCCACCCTCGAAGACGGCAGGATGCTCCCCCCGAAGCTCGAGATAACCCGCATCACGCCGCACCGGACAACCTTCAACCTCACCCTCCATGAGGGCCGTAACCGCATAATACGCAGAGCGTGTGCTGCGGTGGGCCTGGATCTCACCTCCCTGAGGCGAACCAGGATCGGCCCCGTCCTCCTGGGGAACCTCCACCAAGGGCACTACAGAAACCTGACCGAAGACGAGCTTGGGGCGCTCCGGTGAGACCCCTACTCGGCGTACCTGGCGTAGACTTCTCGGTCCAAGACGTGCGCGGCGATTTCCCCGAAGTGCTCGAGGTACGCCCGCTCGATAGGCCCCCGGACGCAACCGTCCACGTCCCCGGTTCCAAGAGCGTGACCAACCGCGCACTCCTCATCTCCGCCCTCGCACAAGGCTCCTCCACCATAAAGAACCCCCTCTTCTCCGACGACTCGTACTGGCTCATGCACGCCCTCGTACGCCTCGGCTTCCACCTCCATGCCGACGCCAGGGCAGCAGAGACCCGCATCACCGGCCATAGAGGCATAATACCAAGGCATGATGTGGAGGTGTTCGTGGGGAATGCGGGGACCGTGGGACGTTTCCTGCCGCCGGCTCTCGCTCTTGGGGAGGGGCCATACGTCGTGGACGGGACGGCGAGGATGCGGGAGCGGCCTGTCGGGGACCTGGTGGACGCGATGCGGCTCCTCGGCGCTGCGGTGGGGTATACCGACGAGCAGGGGCGGTTCCCGTTGCTCGTGGAGGGCGGTGGTATTGGCGGCGGGAAGGCGAGGGTGCGTGGCAAGAGCAGCAGCCAGTTCGTGAGCGGGTTGCTCATGGCGGCGCCATACGCACGGGAGCCGGTCACGCTGGAGGTCGAGGGGCGCGAGGAGTGGCCCTACGTCGGCATCACGACCGAGGTCATGCGAGCCTTCGGGGTGGAGGTAGAGGTAGGGGAGGCATGCTACGAGGTGGAGCCGGCGGTCTACCGGGCGCGGGACTATGAGGTGGAGCCGGACGCTTCGGCGGCGTCGTACTTCATGGCCGCGGCTGCGCTCACGGGTGGGAGGATAAGGATAGAGGGGATCGGGGCGCGATCTGCGCAGGGGGATCTGCGCTTCGCGGAGGTGCTCGATGAGATGGGTTGCGAGGTCGATGTGGGGGAGGGCTTTGTGGAGGTGAGAGGCCCGGAACGATTGCGGGGGGTCGAGGTAGACATGAACGCCTTCTCGGACACCATGATGACCCTTGCCGCCATAGCGCCCTTCGCCTCGACACCGACCGTCATAAAAAACATCGAGCACACCCGCTACCAGGAGACCGACCGGATATCGGCTGTGGCTACCGAGTTGCGGAGGCTCGGGGTCTCCGTCGAGGAGGGGCGGGATTGGCTGCGCATCGAGCCCGGGGCCGTGCATCCGGCGGTCGTCGAGACGTACGGGGACCACCGGATGGCCATGGCCTTCGCCGTAACGGGGCTCGTCGCGCCGGGTATCTGGATCCGGGACCCCGGGGTCGTCACCAAGACCTTCCCTGGCTACTTCGAGCGGCTCGACGCTTTGCGGTGAAGCGGCCTGGCTATCGGCTATACTCCGGGGGCCGATGGAGGGATTGCTGATAGCAATAGACGGTCCGGCCGGGAGCGGCAAGAGCTCGGTCGCGCGAGCCGTCGCCGACAAGCTCGGTTTCGCCAATTTGAACACGGGGGCGGCCTACCGGGCGGTGGCGCTCCTCGCGCTCCGGGAGGGCGTGGACCTCGACGACGGAGCCTCGCTGGCGGAGGTCTCCCGCCGCGTTAGCCTCGATGAGCGGGGGGCGCTCGTGGACGGCGTTCTCGTACGCGAGAGCGCCCTCCTGCGCACCCCCGAGGTCTCTGCCGCCGCCTCGACGGTCTCGGCTAGGCCCGAGGTACGGGCCGTCCTGCTCGAGGTGCAGCGCGAGGCCGCTCGGGAGGCTAGCACGCAGCGCGGGGCCGTCGTCGAGGGGCGGGACATCGGGACGGTGGTGTTGCCTGATGCGGAGCTAAAGATCTTCCTCTCCGCCGCGCCCGAAGAAAGGGCGCGCAGGAGGGCGCACCAGACGGGCCGCGAGGCGGAGCTCGACCGCATCCGGGAGGCGATGAGAAAGCGCGACAGGCAGGATTCCGAACGCGAGACCTCGCCCCTCAAGCCCGCCCCCGACGCCGTCACCCTCGACACCACCTCCCTCGACCTCGATGGTGTCGTCTCGCGCGTGCTTGAGCTCGCGCGGGAGCTGCGCGAGAAGGGGGCGTGATGGAGGTTCTCGAGGCCCCCAAGAACCGGAGCTCCTCTGAGGATATGTCCTCACGCTACCGCCTGTTCCGGGCCGTGATGCTCTTTCTCGGGCGCATATTTCTCGGGTTCACGGTTTACGGCGAGGAGAAGATGCCGCGCAAGGGGGCGCTCGTCGTGGCGGCCAACCACACGCAGTACCTGGACCCGGTCTACGTCTGCATGGCTTTGCCGCGCCGTGTGCAGTGGATGGGCAAGAAGGAGCTCTTCGCCTTCCCGTTCCGCGCCTTCTTCTACTTCATCGGGACCTTCCCAGTAGACCGCGAGGGCGGGGGTCGCGCCGGGCTGCGCACCGCCCTCAACTTTCTGGCTAATGGGTGGGCGCTGGGGATCTTCCCGGAGGGGACCCACCGCACGGGGGAGGGTGCCCGGGAGGCCAAAAGCGGGACCGTGCTGCTCGCCGTGCGCGGCGGTACCCCGGTCTTGCCCGTCTTCGTCGGCCGGACCCCGGGTCTGCGCGCCAGGCTGCGCGGCGAGAGGCTCGAGGTCTATGTGGGCAGCCCCGTAACCTTCGACGCGACGCTGCGCGGCAGAGAGGCCTACCGGGCGGCGGCCGAGGACGTCCTGCGGATCATCTACGCGCTGCCTAATGAGAGGGACCGGGAGTCCCCGTGAGCCGCCCTCCCGTGGTCGCGGTCGTAGGAGCCCCGAACGTCGGCAAGAGCTCGCTGGTCAACCGCATCATCGGGCGCCGGCAGGCGGTCGTCTCAGGCGAGCCGGGGACCACACGCGACCGGGGCTACAACCCCGCCGAGTGGGCCGGGAGGGAGTTCGTGCTCGTGGATACGGGTGGGATGGAGCCGGCGGCGAAGGTCGGGCTACAGTCGCTCGTCACGCTGCAAGCCGCGGTCGCCGTCGATGAGGCCGACGTCATAGTGCACGTCGTGGACTCCAGGGTGGGACCGACAGAGGCGGACGCTGCGATCGCGCGAGAGCTCAGGCGGGCGCCGGGCCGCGTCGTCCTCGCCGTCAACAAGCTGGACAACCCTTCAGACGATACCGAGCGCTACGGGTTCTACTCTTTAGGCGAGGGCGAGCCGCACCCGATCTCGGCGCTGCACGGCATCGGGGTCGGGGATTTGCTAGACGAAGTAATCTCGCTGCTGCCGGACTCAGAGGCCGAGCAAGAAGACGGAGTGCCACGACTCGCGATCGTGGGCCGCCCCAACGTCGGGAAGAGCACGCTCTTGAACCGCCTCGTGGACGCGGAGCGGGCGGTCGTCTCCGAGGTGGCCGGCACGACCACCGACGCGGTGGCCGGCGAGGTGGAGGTGGGGACGAACGGCGAGACGCAGCGCTACCTCGTGCTCGACACCGCAGGGGTGGGCCGGGCGGCGCGCAAGACGCGCGGTGTGCCGTACTACTCGTCGCTACGTACGGCAGAAGCTATTCGGCGCTCCGAAGTCTCCCTGTTGCTAATGGACGCCGTGGACGGGCTCGTGGCGGGCGACCTCAGGATAGCGCGCCAGATCGAGGACTCCGGCTCCTCCTGCGGCGTCCTCATAAACAAGAGCGACCTCGTCTCCCAGGAGAGGGTAAGGGAGATACAGGGCCACCTCCTCGCCCGCATGACCGACCTCAAGCCGCCCGCTCTGTCCATCTCCGCGCTCACCGGCGCGGGCGTAGAGAAGGTCCTCCCTCTGGCGACTCGCTTGCACACGGCGTACAACCTCCGGATCTCCACCCATGAGGTCGCCGACTTCGTGAACGAGGTCGTCGGTCGCAACGCCCCACCGAAGGGCGTCAAGATCCGCTACGCCACCCAGACCGGGAGTGCGCCCCCGCGCTTCACCCTCTTCGCCAACAGGCCGAAAGACCTGCCCGACTCCTACCTGCGCTACGTGGAGAACTCATTACGGGAGAGGTATGATCTCTGGGGGGTAAGCGTGAGGATAAGGGTTAAGAGCAGCCGCTAGGGATATGCGCGATTCGGACGAAGCAACGAGGCTAGGCGACCGGGTCTTCACGGTCCCCAACGCACTCTCGCTCCTGCGCCTCTTTCTGGTGCCGGTCGTCGTGGCGCTGCTTCTGGCCCGCTCCGATGCGCTCGCGGCGACCTTCTTCGTGCTCGCGGCGCTCACGGACTTTCTCGACGGGCGGCTTGCACGCATAGCGGGGCCGACCCGGCTCGGCCGCGTACTCGACCCTCTAGCCGACCGGCTCATGCTCTCGAGCGTTGCGCTCGTGCTAGCCGTGCGGGGTCTCTTGCCGGTCTGGGCGGTCGCCATACTCGTCGGGCGGGATCTGCTCGCCCTCCTCGGGAGCCTGGTGGTGGGGAGTAAGATCCGGGTCAACCGGGTAGGCAAGGCGGCGACGGCCGTCTTGATGGGGGCGGTCGTGCTCGTCGTGGTAAGTCCCGGCGTGGTGGCGGAGATCATCTTCTACGCTGGCTTCGGGCTCTCCATCGTGGCGGGTCTGATGTACGCGAGGAGCCTGCGAAGAATACTGAGGGGTGAGGCTAGATGAAGGCGATCATAATGGCCGGCGGGCAGGGCACGAGGCTCAGGCCGCTCACGAGCGACCAGCCCAAACCGATGATCCGGATAGTCAATTTGCCGTGCATGGAGCACATCGTGAACCTCCTCGCTCGCCACGGCATAACGGATGTCGGGGTCACCCTTCAGTTCATGCCCGAGGAGATACAGGACTACTTCGGCGATGGCTCGGAGTGGGGCGTGAACATACGCTACTCCATAGAGGACGCCCCGGCCGGCACCGCCGGGAGCGTGAAGATGGCCGAGCAGCAGCTCAACCTGGAAGGCGAGCGCCTCCTCATCATAAGCGGCGACGCCCTCACCGACTGCGACCTCACCGAGGTCGTGCGCTTCCACGAGGAGAAGGACGCCGAGGTGACCATGGTCTTGAAGAGCGTCGAGAACCCGCTCGACTTCGGGATCGTGATCACCGAGGAGGACGGGCGCATCTCGCGGTTTCTGGAGAAGCCGGCTTGGGGCCAGGTCTTCTCCGACACGGTCAATACCGGGATATATCTGCTCGAGCCCTCGGTGATGGGCGAGATCCCCGACCCCGAGAAGGAGGGCGAGTACGACTTCTCAAAGGAGCTCTTCCCGAGGCTCCTGGAGCAGGATAGATCCCTCTACGGCTTCGTGACGGACGCTTACTGGGAGGACATCGGTACCCTCGAGCAGTACGCCTCGGCCCAGCGCGACGTGCTCGACGGCGAGGTGGGAGACGTCAGGCCCCCTGGCACGCGCCTCAGGGAGAACATCTACGTCGGCAAACGCGCCCAGGTAGACGACGAGGAGCTCGAGGGCCCGGTCGTTATCGGGGACAACGTTCGCATAGACGAGGGCGCGAAGATAAGCCCCTACACCGTCATCGGCAACAACGTCGTCATAGCGGCCGGGGCGAGCGTGGAGCGCTCCATCGTAGCGGAGGGCACCTACATCGGCGAGGGGGCCGAGCTCATAGACACCATGGTGGGGCGCAACTCCTACGTCCAGGCCCGTGCCCGCATCCTCGAGAGGAGCGCTCTGGGCGACGACGTCATCGTCGGGGAGGGGGCCACGATCTCCCCGGAGGTCAAGGTCTACCCGCACAAGACCATAGAGAGCGGGGCGAACGTTACGCAGTCCCTGATCTACGAGACCATGGGCCTCCGTACGGTGTTCAAAGGCGGGGTCGTCTCGGGTAAGTTCAACGTGGACCTGACCCCCGAGTTCGTCATACGCCTCGCCTCCTCCTTTGGTTCCACCCTCGACCCTGGTGCCGTGGTCACCCTGGGCCGCGACGCCTCGCTCTCCGCTCAGGTCGCTAAAAGAGCGATGACTGCGGCCCTGCTCGGCACCGGGGTGAACGTCAGGGACCTGAGGGCCGCCCACGCCGGCGTGGTCCGCCACGATGTGCTCGCGGGCAAGTCCTCGGCCGGGGCCCACGCGCGCGCGGGCGACGACCCGGACGACGTGGAGATTCTCTTCTTCTCCTCCGATGCGACCCCCATGACCGAGTCAGACCAGCGCGCCGTCGAGAAGTACTTCGTGCGCGAGGAGTACCGCAGGGCGCACGGCGACGATATAGGGGAGCTGATCTACCCGGGTCGCGCCGTGGAGCAGTTCGTCGAGCGCGTCGAGCGCGCTACCGACCGCGACAAGACCTCGGGCGCCACGGTTGTCGTGGACTTCTACGGCGGGGTCGCGGGGCTGGTGGCGAGCCGCGTCTTCTACCGCCTCGGGATCAACGCCGTGGTGATGGAGGGCTTCGCGAACGCGAACGCGGTGGGCGGGGCCGTGAGGACGAACCTGGAGGAGTCGATCGAGCGGGTCGCCCGCATTGTGCCTACCGTCGGGGCGGCCTACGGCGCAGTGGTCGGCCCCGAGGCCGAGTACGTGCAGTTCGTGGACGATCGAGGCGAGTTCGTCCCGCCGGACGTTATGCTCGCCTGCCTCATGGACCGCCTCCACCCACAAAAGGTCGTGCTCCCTATAAACCTCTCCCAGGCCTACGCCAGGCTGGTCGAAGAGGGCGGCGGGACGGTAGAGATGAGCCGCACGGGCCTCGACAACGTGGTCATAAGAGCCGCGCGGTCGCGCGCGGATCTGGCCGGTCTCGCCGACGGACGTTACATCTTCCCCGCCTTCCTCCCCGCCCCCGACTGCTTCATGACGCTCGCCCGCGCCCTTGAGGCCTTCAGGGACGAGCCCCTCTCCGAGAGCCGGGCGAAGTTCGGCGAGAGCTTCGGAAACGTCGCCCGCGAGAGGCTTGAGTGCCCCTGGTCGGCCAAGGGACGCGTGATGCGGGGCCTCGCCGAGAGGTTCGGCGGGGACCCCGACGCCATCCTGACCGACGGCGTCAGGCTTAACGTCGAGGGCGGCTGGGTGCTCATGCTGCCGGACCCGGACAACCCCATCTTCTACGTCTACGCCGAGCCCGATGGCACCGACGGCGCTCGTCCCAAGGAGCTCATGGGCGAGTACGTCGAGCTCGTCCGCTCCCTTATAGACGAACGGGAGTAGGTCGGGACTAGAGTCCGTCGGGACTAAAGTCCCTCTAAGTATGTACTTCAGGTTCAGGGGACGCTATACTTGCGCTTATGGGTGATCACGGCGTGCCGCGCGGAGAGGGGTTCGACTGGGAGGGGGCCGAGGACCTCACGTCGCTCTCCGAGGCGGAGCTGAGGGCTCATCTCGGGGCGTTATCTGAAGAGGAGCGGGCTTTGAGCTACAGGCTGCGGGTCTTGCAGGGCAGGATGGACGTGATCCGCGCGGAGCTCGTGCGCCGCGGCGCCGTCGCGCTCCCGCCCGGGGATCTCGCGCGTGCCCTGCTGGGTGAGGCCAGCGAAGCTGGGCGGCCCTCGTGAAGGTCTGCGCCAACTGCGGAGCCGAGGTAACCCCCGAGATGAAGTTCTGCTCCGAGTGCGGGGTGAGGTTGGATCACGGGCAGACCACCGCCTCTTACGCGCCTGCGTTCGAAGAGACAAGCGGGGAGGCGGCGCCCGCGACCGGCGTCGACGGGGCCTCCCTTATCGAGCTCGACCAGGTCGAAGGCACGGCGGGCAGGCGGATGCACGACATAAAGGAGGGCGTCGTAACCGTCGGGCGCACCCCGCAGAGCGACATTTTCCTCGACGACGTCACCGTCTCCAGAAAGCACGCCGAGATTGAACGCGGCGAGCGCGGCTACAGGATACGCGATGTCGGCAGCCTCAATGGCACCTACGTCAACCGCGTCCGGGTCGACGCCGTAGACCTGCGCAACGGGGACGAGATACAGATCGGCAAGTACAGGTTCAAGTTCGTGTTCGCCTGAGGCGAAGTAACGGGAGGGAGCGGCGAGTGGAGAACGGTGGCGCTGGGACCAAGGACAGCTACACGATCGGGGAGGTCGTCGCGCGCCTCAAGCCCGAGTTCCCGACGCTCTCGGTGAGCAAGATCCGCTACCTCGAGCGCAGGCGCCTGATAAACCTCTCGCGCACCCGCGGCGGCTACAGGCTCTTTTCGAACCAGGATATCGAGCTCCTGCGCTATATCCTGACGCTTCAGGACAAGGAGTATCTGCCCCTGAAGGTGATAAAGAAGCGGATCGAGGGCGGCGCGCCGGTGACGAGCGCGGACACCGCCGGCGACCTCTCGCGCGTCCTGGAAGACAGGACCTACACCCGCGACGAACTGGCCGAGACCCTTGAGACCGAGACGCGCTTCGTAGACGACCTGGTCTCCGTCGGCGTAATAGGCCGCACCGGCGAGCTGACCCAGCGCGACGCCGAGATAGCCCGCATGGCTCTCGAGATGGCGAAGTACTCGATCCAACCACGTCACCTGCGCGGGATTATGGCCGCCGTCGACCGTGAGGCGGCGATGTTCAAGCAGATTCTGAACCCTGAGCTCCGCAGCGGTGACGACCAGCGCGTCGCCGAGGCGATGAGCAAGGCCCGCCACCTCGCCGCCGTCGACTCGCGCATGAAAGAACTGATGATGGCCAACGTGATCGAAACCTTCGCACCCTGAGCACCGACGTGCACCGGATGGAGGAGATCGTTCGTGACCTCGAGCGTCACATCCGCACCGTCCCCGATTTCCCGAAACCCGGCGTCGCGTTCAAGGATATTACCCCCCTTATAGAGGACGGCGAGGCCCTCCACACCGCCGTAGACGCCTTGGCCCTCGCTACATACGGCCTCCACTACGACCGCATCCTCTCGGCC
>JARDZQ010000482.1 GCA_029240775.1 Rubrobacteraceae bacterium
CTTTGTATCCCTGGTGGCTACTTCTGGGGGCGAACTTCTATGAGAAGGCACTGTTTGTCAAGCTGACGGCTCTTCCGAGCTTTGGGTGAAGGTGATGGATTTCCATACAATGGCTCCAGACTCTGCCTGGAGGGAATTTATGCCCGACACCGCTCCCTACGACGCCAACTTTACCGTTCCCGAACGACTGCACGTTGACCGGCTCTCTTTCACCGGAGGCTTGGTAACCATCTACGCCTCCACAACCGATCCCGCGCCCGAGTGCCCTCTATGCCAACAGCCTTCGCGCCGGATCCACGGATGCTACACCCGCACCTTGGCCGACCTGCCCTGGTGCGGCACGCCGGTGCGCCTTCGGGTTCGAGTGCGCAAGTTCTTCTGCGACGTTCCCTCCTGCGAGCGCAGGATCTTCGCGGAGCGTCTGGAGGATGTGGCCCGCGCCTACGCCCGCCAGCAGCAGACGAGACGCAGACACTACGAGCTGGTCCTAGAGAGGTGGCGGGAGATCCGTCGCTTGCAGCAAGCGGGCGCCGACGTGACCGACATCGCTCGCAAGCTCGGCACGAGCCGACCCACCCTCTACCGCTACAAGGACCTCGCCGAACCGCCGGAGTTCGGCCAGCATCGCCGCAAGGGGAGCGTCCTCGATCCGTGGGTGCCCTACATACTCAGACGTTGGGAGGAGGGGTGCCGCAACGGGCACACGCTCTTCCGCGAAATCCGAGAGCAAGGCTACCCCTACAGCGAGTCCAACGTGGCGCGCCTGGTCGCGGAACTCAGGCGCTCCGATGAATTGACGCCCGATCGCGGGCGGCGTCGCTCCGCCAGCGACACCGCCGCACGGGCTCCAGGTACGCGCCACGTCGTCTCGCTTTTCCTGCGCCAACCAGGGAATCTCACGGAAGATCAGGCCGCCTATCTCGACCGGCTTCGGGCCTCCGATGAGGCGGTCGGTGCAGCCTACGAGCTTTCGCAGCGGTTCGCTGCCATGATCGGAGAGCTGGGCGGCGAGCGACTGGAGGAGTGCTTAGCCCAGACGGAGTCCTGCGATGTCCCAGCGCTGAGGCACTTCGCGGCCAGGCTGAAGACGGATCTGGCCGCGGTCCGCGCCGGACTGGTGGAGAGCTGGAATAACGGACCCGTCGAGGGGTTCATAAACAAGCTGAAGCTAGTGAAGCGAGAGGGCTATAGTAGAGCGAACATCGACCTACTGAAAGCGAGGCTCATGGCTGCTTGACGAAAACCTCCGAGCACGGCCACGGTGGAAGGGATGCCGTTTCACCTAAAGCTCGGAAGAGCCGTCGGCTTGACAAACAGTGCCTTCTCATAGAAGTCCAGATGCACGATCCTGCATAGCCCCGTCCCGATAGATCCAGGATCGTCGCTGTAGGCACCCAGGCCGGCGGTCCTTTTCTTATGTTTGCCATAGTGCTCTAGCGCGGCGCGTGTACATAAGACAGGTCGGGATGGGACGTCTTTGTGAACGTCACTGTAGGCCGAGCCGTATACATGAGGGCGGGGCCTCGCGCCCCCTGAGCGTATGTGAGATGCTGGCCAGAGACGCTAATACCCCTGCCGAGAGGAGGGAGCCGTGGAGCCTATCCGGGAGAGGATAGAGGACTTCCTGCGGCGCTGGCGAAGCCGGTACGATGGGGATAGAGTCATTCGAGTGCTGGTGATAACGGTGGTGCTCGCCGCTTACGCCGTGACCTCATCAGGTCTCCAGCAAGCGCCGACCTACGAGGCGTCCGCCCAGGTGTGGGTGGACTGGGCTCAGCGAACTCTTGAGTACCGGGGGGAGCCGCCTACCCAGGAGATCATGCACACCATCGGGACCCGCAGCGTTGCCCAAGAGGCGACCCAACGCCTGGGGCTACAAATGGACCCCGACGAACTGTTGGATAACCTTACCGTAGAGCAGGTTGGGAACACGAGTTTCATAGTCCTCACCTACGAAAGCACCGACCCGGTGAAGGCTACAAAGATCGTCAACACGGTAGGACAGGTCTCCTCCGAGCTCATCTCCGAAACAAGCGCGGCCAACGGCCAATTAACAGCCAACGTGTATGAGAAAGCGATGGTGTCAGAAAACCCGGTAAGCCCTCACCCCTGGAGGAACGGACTCCTTACGCTGGTGATAGGGCTGGTGCTCTGCGCGGGGATCGTTGTTGTCAGGCCTGGCGTCGGTGCAAAGATGGCAGGCGCGCTTAACGAGTGGGCCGTTCGCCCGATCGGCGAAGCAGAGCTACCCGTCGACCCCAGCGAAGCCGAGGCCCTCAAAGAGCAAGAGCTGCTTCAGGCGCTCGGGCGTCGCGGGAAGCTGACGGCGGTAGAGGCGGCGCTGGAGAGCTCGCTTTCGGTGGAGGAAGCCAACCGGATGCTTTTCGATCTGGCGGCTAAGGGACACCTCCAGGTCATAGTCGAGCACGGCAGGCTGTACTACGCCTTTTGGGAGCGGGACTGAGCCCTATTCACCCGAGTGCGTGGAAGGGGAATTCCGCGAAGTTCGTCTTTAGGGGGTTCTCGGAAGTCTGGCCCGGCGGTGCCCTGCTCTAAAGCTCGCGGAGCACGTGTCGGACGGACCGCGCAGAACTCTACCCCCAAGATCTACCTTTCGGT
>JARDZQ010000483.1 GCA_029240775.1 Rubrobacteraceae bacterium
ACCGTTATACGGCTGTAGCCGTTGCGTAACCTTCTTCGGGCATAGTAGTACTACGCGCCCGAGCGGGCAGACTGGAAGCGAGAGCTGCAAGGGGGAGGGCGGAAATGGAGCGTTTTCTCGTCGAAGGCGGAGCCAGGCTCCACGGCGAGGTGGAGGTCTCCGGGGCGAAGAACGCCGCCCTGAAGCTCATCGCCGCGTCTCTCCTCGCCCCGGGCAAGACCACCCTTCGGGACGTCCCGCGCATCAAGGACGTGCACACCATGCTCGCCGTCCTCGACGGCCTCGGCACCGAGACCTCCTTCTCCGGGCACACCCTGGAGATAGACGCCTCGGAGATCGACTCCTTCACGGCCCCCTACGAGCTGGTGCGCCAGATGCGGGCCTCGATCGTGGTCCTCGGTCCGCTCGTCGCCCGCTTCGGCGAGGCCGAGGTCTCCGCGCCGGGGGGCTGCAACCTGGGCCTGAGGAAGTTCAACTTCCACCTCGACGGGCTACGCGCTCTCGGAACCGACGTCGAGCTCGACCATGGATTTATCAAGGCGACGGCGCCGGGAGGCCTCAAGGGCGCGGAGGTCAACTTCGAGTACCCGAGCGTCACCGCGACCGAGAACGTCATGATGGCCGCCGTCCTTGCCGATGGGATCACCGTAATCGAGAACGGCGCGCGCGAGCCGGAGGTCGTAGACCTGGCCGAGTTTCTGAACACGATGGGGGCGAGCATCAGCGGCGTGGGGACGGGCCGGATCGTTATCGAGGGCACGGACGAGCTCAGACCCGTCGAGTGGTCGGTTATGCCCGACCGCGTCGAGGCTGGCACCTTCATAATGGCGACGACCGCGACCGGCGGGGACGTGGAGATTAGGAAGGCACGCCCGGAGCACCTGAAGATGGAGCTCGAGAAGCTGCGCGAGATGGGCGTGGAGATCACTGAGCTCGCCGGATCTCGCGGTGGCCTGCGCGTCCGCGTCGATGACCCCGCGGACCTCGTCGGGGTGGATGTCTCGACGCTGCCTTTCCCCGGCTTCGCTACCGACCTCCAGGCCCAGATGATGGTCGCCCTCACCCAGGCCACGGGGGCCGGCATAATCACGGAGAACGTCTACGAGAACAGGCTGCAGGTCGCCGAGGAACTGAACCGGATGAACGCCGGGATAGACCTCTTCGGCGGGCATCGCGCCCTCGTGAAGGGTCCCAGGGACCTCTCAGGGACCATCGTGCAGGCGCCGGACCTGAGGGGTGGGGCGGCGCTGGTGCTGGCTGGCCTCGTCGCGGAAGGCACCACGATCGTGGACGGTGCCCGCCACATACTGCGCGGTTACGAGGACTTCGAGGAGAAGCTCTCGGGGCTCGGGGCGACCGTTGCCTTCGAGACCGGCAGCCCGGTCGCCTCGTAGAGGACGCTCTCTTCTGGTCGTACAGGGGCTCCGGTTGATAGGATACGCAGGTCATCCGAGGCCCATACCGGCTAGAACGGCGCACAACTGGCACTAACCGCGAAGACAACCGAGGTACTCTCCCTCACCCGCAGGCTCGTGCGCTTCCGGTCGTACACCCCCGGCGTTGCCCGATCGGTGATCGACTTTATCCACGGCTGGTTCGAGGCTAGGGGTCTGGAGGCCGTCCGCTACAAGGGCGCCGGACCGCACGAAGACCTCACCTCCCTCGTCGTCCGCATCGGCTCGGGAGAGCCGCGCATCCTGCTGCACGGGCACGCCGACGTTGTGCCCGGGGAGGAGCGGCAGTTCGACCCTTATGAGGAGGACGGCGAGCTCTACGGTCGCGGGGTCTACGACATGAAGGGGGCTCTCGCGGCGATGATGTGCGCCGTCGAGGAACTCGACGCTCTCGGGTGCAACGCCACCGTCGAGCTCCTGGTGGTGCCTGACGAGGAGCAGGAGCACGGCGGGCGTACCGGCGCCGAGGTCCTCATCGAGCACGGCCACGTGGGGGACTTCATGATCACCGGCGAGCCAACCGACTTCCACATCGGCACCCAGTCGAAGGGCGTGCTCGACCTGCGCATCACCCTCCGGGGGAAGAGCGCTCACGGCTCGACGCCGTGGCTGGGCAAGAACGCCGTGCTGCTGGCGCACGATCACTACCGCCGCGTAACAGACCTGCCTTTCGCCAGCGAGCGCAACCCCCTGTTCCCCTACCCGAGCATGAACCTGGCGCGCATTATCGGCGGCGACGTCCTGAACCGCGTCCCCGACCGCTGCACCTACGACCTCGATATCCGCTACCTCCCGAACCAGAGGCCGGAGGAGATAGTGCGCCAGATCCAAGCTCTAGACCTGCCAGCCGAGGTAGAGGTCCTCTTCAGCCGCGAGCCGACCTACGTCTCCCGCTCGAACCCCTACGTAAAGACCTTGCGCGAGGTCGCTGCGCGCCACTTCCGCGGCAACCCCGTGGGCGTGGGCCGCCACGGCGCCTCCGATATCGTCTACTTCCAGCGCGCCGGCATACCGGGGGTCGAGTTCGGACCCATAGGCGGCGGCCACCACGGCCCCAACGAGTACGTCGTCGCCGACTCGCTGGAGACCTACCGGCAGATGCTCGTGCAGTTCGTCCAGATCCTCGGGAAGGGATCTTGATCGCTCTGGTAGCACGCTCGCCGGCGATGGCCACGATGTCGTTCTCGATGGAGGATATCTCTCCCCCCAGGCTCGCCCAGACGCCGATCGAGAAACCTTCATCGACGGGCTCCCCGATCTTCTGCCCGTACCCGACCTCGTCGCCCTCGGAGACGAGCGGCATGGCCGGCTTCAATAGACCACCGCCCAGGGGCAGGTTCACGCCCGAGATTCTGCCGACCAGAGAGACGATGCCTTCTTCGGGTGGCTCGGTCTCTATCCCGGCGTACTCCTTGCCCTGCCTGCCCTGAGGGATCAAGAAGAGTGAGTTGGTCATTCGCCGCACGTAGGCGTCGCCCGTTCCCAGCTCCTCGATACTCACATCGTGCAGGTACGGCCCGCCGTCCAGAACCGAGAGATGGCTCGAGTTCTCGACGTCCAGCCCCGCTATCTCCAGTACCTCGCTCACCGAGGCCCCTATCGGCGCCTCGTAGACCTTTGTGTCCATCTCCTCGCCGTAGACAGTGAAGAACTTCGTGGTGAGGGGCTTGCCCAGGAAGAGCGCATTGTAGACGTTGAACAAGGTCTCCGAATTGTTGACTACGATGCCGACGTCGGGCGGCATCCCCGGGCGCCTGGAACCGTCGGGGTTATCCACGAACCGGGGCACCCTGGTGTCGGTCGCGTGCTTGACGAGGGTCTTCTCCTCACCCAGGGCGTACGTATTCGGCACGTAGCGTATGTCGTAGATGCCGTCGGCGGCGTGCTCGGCATAGGCGGCGAACCACTCCCGGTCCTTCTCGTGGACACCCAGAGAGATCTGCTCGAACCCGAAGATGGCCTTCATGGCCTCGAGAACCTGGAGGAACTCCTCAAGGTACACCTTGTGGAGCAACTTGTCCCCCCAGTAGCCGGGCTCGCTCTCGGTGGCGTTGACGATCAGGTGCGGCTGAGCGGTCTTGTACTTGAAGTAAGTCGGGAAACCACCACCCCCCGCGCCGACGATGCCGGCCTGGCGCATGACCTCCACGGCCTCCTCAGCGCTCAGGGCCTTTACTTCTTCAAGGCTGCGTTGCTCGATCTCGGCCACGTTGTCCCCCATAAGTGTCGTACGACTAGTTGACCTCGACGCCTGGCGCGGTCTTCGAGTAGTCGAACTCGGCGGCCTTGGTGATGTAGTGTTGCATGTCCTCGGGAACCTCGTCGCCGGGGTAGATGGCTTCGACCGGGCACTCGGGCATGCACATGGAGCAGTCGATGCACTCCTCGGGGTTGATCAGATAGTGGTCTCCCTCATCGTAGATGCAGTCAACCGGGCACGCACTCACGCATGCGGTGTTCTTCGTGCCGATACACGCTTCGGTAATAACGTAGGCCACTACCGTTCCTCCTCCATCATCCTTGCGCCGGTGCCAACCTCCATGGTGACGCGCGACCCTGATGTTCCCGGTCCAGGGCTAGTCTAACAAACGATGTCGACAAGATGCGTTGAGCTCAG
>JARDZQ010000033.1 GCA_029240775.1 Rubrobacteraceae bacterium
GACTGCAGGATGTCTAGCGGCTCGAACCCCGCCACCACGCACGGCTTGCCGTAGTCCTTGGGCATGAACTCGTAGGGCCGACAGCCGATCACCGTGGAGACGTGCCCCGGCCCGATAAAGGCATCCAGACGAAGGTCGGGTGAGTCCAACAGTGCCCGCACCGGCGGGACGATGGTGACGTGGTTGCAGAAGACGGAGAAGTTCTCGATCCCCTCCTTCTTGGCCCGCTGCAACGTGAGCGCGGTAGACGGCGCGGTGGTCTCGAAGCCTATGGCGTAGAAGACGACCTCGCGATCAGGGTTCTCTCGCGCGATACGCAACGCGTCTAGCGGAGAGTAGACCATCCGGATATCTGCGCCTTGAGCCTTTACCTCCAGCAGGTTCCCTTTGGAGCCTGGCACGCGCATCATGTCGCCGAAGCAGGTGAAGATGACCTCTGGCCGCTCGGCGATGGCTATGCCCTCGTCCACCCGGCCCATCGGCAGCACGCACACCGGGCAGCCAGGCCCGTGTACCAGCTCAACCTGGTCCGGCAGGAGGTCCTTTATGCCGTGGCGGTAGATGGTGTGGGTGTGACCCCCGCAGACCTCCATGAGCTTGTAGTGCCTATCCGGGTCGGTGATCGCGGCGATCTCGGACGCGACGGCCCGCGCCAGCTCGGCGTCCCGGAACTCGCTTACGTATTTCAATGGTGCCTCCCTCCGGTCGGCAGCACGCCTGCTTCGCAGGCTTTCAGCTTTTAGCCTCCACTTTGGCGATGGCGACGCCGCCGTGCGTGAGTAGAACCTCCCCGACCTGGACCGGAGCTACGAGCTCGACGGCTATCTGCGCCTGGTTGCCCGCTCGGTCTTCGCAGAGAGCATCGTCGCCTTCTATGGAGAGCACCCACACAGGGATGCCGGCGTCGGAGCAGACGACGCACCCGTCGTGGTCGAGGGTACAGGAGGCGAGCAGCATGGGATCCCTCTCGTTCATGGGTCACTCTATCCGGGAGGACTTGAGCTCTTCGAGCTCCTGCTCGTAGGCCTCGCCTATCTCCTCCAGGGCCTGCAAGGTGGCGTGTGCCTCAGCTTCGTTGAGCTTGGACATCGCGAAGCCCACGTGGATGAGGACCCAGTCCCCGACCTCGACCTTCTGGTCCTCGTGGTGCACAAGCCCGATGTTTATGTTCCGCTTTACCCCGCCCACGCTCGCTTTAGCGAGCATCAGGTCCTCGTCTACGACCTCCACGATCCGGCCCGGTATCCCCAAGCACATATTGCCTCCCTTCGGTCGGCGCTTCAGGCATCAGGCTCCAGGTCTTCACCTGCTGGCGCCTGATGCCTGTGGCCTGAAGCCTTCTCAAAAGCTCTGGCCGCTAACACTGCTTGCCCCAAGGAGAGTCCCCCGTCGTTAGCGGGGACCCGCCGGTGCCGGTAGACCGTGAAGCCTTTCCCAGAGAGCAACTCTACCACCTGCTGCAGCAGCAGCAAGTTCTGGAACGTACCGCCGGAGAGCGCGACGGCGTTCGCCCCTCCGGCTTCCCTTATCTCCTCGCAGCCACGGACGACGACCTCGGCCATCGTGCGGTGGAATCTGGAGGATACGGTGCCAGCCGGATGCCCGGCGAGCAGGTCTTCGACAACCCCGCCGACGATCCCGGAGGTCTCAACCACCCATCCTTCTTCCCCCGCCCGCAACCGGAACGGGTAGAGACGCCCTGCCAGGGGGTCTCTACCAGCGGCCAGCTCCAGCTCTATGGCGGCCTGTCCTTCGTAGGTAGTCCGCCGGGTTCCGGGCACCCCGATCAGCGCCGCGACGGCGTCGAAGAGCCGGCCCGCACTGGAGGTCGGCGGGGTGTTGAGCCCGTGCTCTATGAGCCGGGCGACGAGCCGCACGTTCGGCTCTCCCGCCTCCCGCACCATCGCGAGCGGCAGCTTCGAGGTCTCATCCTCGCCGTAGAGCGTGACCAGATGCGCGAGCGCCATGCGCCACGGCTGGCGGATGGCGGCTGCCCCGCCCGGCATGGGAGCGTACTCCAGGTGCGCCCGCCGAGTGAATCCTTCCGCCACGCTCCCCTCCAGGAACTCCCCGCCCCAGACGGCCCCGTCGGTCCCGTAGCCGGTCCCATCCAGCGCCACCCCGATGACTCGTTCGCCGCCCGGGCGCTCGTTGTCCGCGAGGCAGCTCGCCACGTGGGCGTGGTGGTGTTGGATCCCGACCGCAGGAAGACCTTCTTCCTCCAGCTCCCTAGCGTACTTGGTCGAGAGATACTCGGGGTGCAGGTCGTAGGCCACGAGCTCCGGTCGCACGTCGAAGAGGCGGCAGTAGTGCTCGACCCCCTCCCGGAACGAGCGCAGGGTCTCGTAGTTCTCCAGGTCCCCGATGTGGTGGCTGAGGAAGACGTGGCGCTCCTTGGCCACGCAGAGCGTGTTCTTGAGCTCGCCCCCGCAGGCTAGAGTGTGCTGGCCGAAGTCGAGACGGCCCGACGGGGCGTCTCTACCGGCGACGCGCAGCGGCGCCGGAGCGTAGCCGCGGGAGCGTCGGATCTGGTACGGCTCTCTATCCACGATCCGCACCACGGAGTCGTCGCAGCGCATGTGGATCGGACGGTCGTGGACGAGGAAGTAGTCGGCGATCTCCCCGAGCTGCTCTAGAGCCTCCCCGTCCCTGTAGGCTATGGGCTCGTCAGAGTTGTTGCCGCTCGTCATGACGAGGGGGATACCGGCGTCGCGCAGGAGCAGGTGGTGCAGCGGGGTATAGGCGAGCATCACGCCCAGAGTCTTCTGGCGCGGCGCTACCTCTTCCGCTACGCCACTGTCCTCTCTGCGCTCCAGGAGAACTATGGGGCGTGCCGGGGAGGTCAGGAGCGCCTCTTCCTCTGGGCCGATACGGCAGAGCGACCTAATCTGTTCCGGGTCCCGGGCCATGAGCGCGAAGGGCTTCTCCTGACGCACCTTGCGCCCCCTGAGCGTCCTTACGGCTCCCGCGTCGAACGAGTCGCAGGCGAGGTGGTAGCCGCCGAGTCCCTTGATCGCCAGGATCGCCCGCCCGCGCAGCATCCGCGACGCCCGCAGGATGGGATCTCCGGGCTTGGCGCGCAGCTCGTGGCCGAAGCGGTCCAGCAGCCTCACCTGCGGTCCGCAGCGTGGGCAGGCGTTGGGCTGGGCGTGGAAGCGGCGGTCCGAGGGGTCGTCGTACTCGTGCTGGCACTCTGGACACATCTCGAAGTGCGCCATCGTGGTCATCGCCCGGTCGTAGGGCACGGAGCGGGTTATGGTGAAGCGCGGCCCGCAGTTCGTGCAGTTCGTGAAGGGGTAACGGTAGCGCCGGTCCGTGGGGTCGAATATCTCCGCCAGGCACCCGGAGCAGGTCGCCACGTCGGGGGAGATCAGGGCCCGCCGCCTGACCCCCTCCCGGCTCTTCTCGATGCGGAAAGCCCTCTCTTTGAGCACCGCGAGAGGCTTCCAGGTCAAGGCCTCGACCACGGCTAGCGGCGGAGCCTTCTCCGTTATCTCGTGCAGGAATAGGTCCAGCTCCTCCGCAGGTCCCTCGGCTTCGATGTGGACCCCTTCGGCGTCGTTGCGCACCAGCCCGGCGAGCCCGTGTTGCCGCGCCAGGGCGTAGATAAAGGGCCGGAAGCCCACGCCCTGCACTATGCCTCGCACGGAGATCCCCCGTCGCTCCCGGGTAGGCGCTCTCATGGGGTGGCTTTGCTCGAGCTCATGTGCTGTTTACTCACAACCCCGGTTCTACATCGACCTGATCTTCAGGTACCTCTGGATGCTCGGCCACTCCGTAGCCAGCAGGGCCCCGACCCCAGCCAGCAGTCCCAGGAAAAATAGCTTCCTCACGATCTCACCTCCTTGTAGATCTCCTCTACCACCGACTCCACAAGCTTAACGGCCTCCTCCACCCCCGCGCGCACTGGCTCGCTCAGCTCCATCAGCATCTCGTCGTAGTCCTCCCCGGTCACGACCGTCTGCGGCTCGCAGCCCACCACGAGCGTTCGGGCCGGCGTAGGACCAAGCATGCGGGAGAGTTTGATCACCTTGACGGGGTCCATCCCGTGGGTGTCGAGCACTACCTCTCCGTCGTCCTCGATCTCCGACTCGAGCAGGTAGACCGTGCCCGGCTCCTCGCCCTGCGGTGTGGCGTCCACGAAGATGACAACCTCGTAATCGTCCTGGAGCGCGTAGATCAGGTCCATCCCCCTGATGCCGAAGTCCACTACTTCCACTCCCTCCGGCAGCTCGCGTCCCGCGAGCCGCCTCACGACCTCGACCCCGAAGCCGTCGTCGCCCAGGAATATGTTGCCGATGCCGGCTACCAGGACGCGCTCAGGCGCCACGAGCGTCCTCAGGGTCCAGCGGCACGACCTCCTCGGGTGAGAAGAAGAACCGGTGCCCGAGGATACGGGCACCGCCCAGGTCCCTGCCGGGATCGTCCTCCAGCGTCACGGCGAGGTAGATCCGGCCCTCGTAGTCCTGCTCTATGCCCTCGACGAACGCGACCTTATCGGCGAGGGCCACGTCCATGATGTCCCCGCCGGGGCGGGGCAACAGCAAGACCCGGCTCCCCTTCTCGAGCTCGACGCCCTCAACGACCACGCTCTGAAGCTCGGGTCTCTCCTCGAACTCCTTGAAGAAGTCTTCCACGCTAGCCCCCGAGCATCCTGAACTCCCGGATGGCCCCATGCAGGTTCATGAGCTCCTCCGGCGAGAGGGACTCGCACCGCTCCAGGATCTCCCGCGCCCGCGGGTCGGAGGCGCGCACCTCCTCTTTCTCCTGGTCCGTGAGGGAGAGAACGTTCAGAACGAGCAACTGGTCTATCTCCGTCCCGTCAAAGAGATCGCCGGGGCTCTCGGGGGCGATCTGAGGGTAGTCGTAGAGGATTATGGGGGAGGAGAGCATCTTGCTGCGCTCCCCTTCCTCCCCGACCAGGACCGGCCACGTCTTTATGTTCTCGCACCCTTCCGCAAGCTCCCTCAACTCCTCCGGCGGGTCCGTGAGCGAGACGAACTCTCCTCCTTCTACCGTGAGCGCCGTGTGGGTCGAGACGAAGGTCTCTCTCAGCGTGCTCTCCCTGTCCTCGCCCTTCCACGGGGTGGTGTTGGTGATCCTGACCGTCAACCTGTAGATACCCTCCCAGAGGAGATCAGCCTCCACCTCCACCGTTCCGCGCAGCGCGCGCCACCCGCGCACCAGAGCGCCCACGACCTCTCCTGTTGGGTCTCTCAGTGCCTCCTCGGTGCTGCCCGCAGGGATGTCTATGCCTGCCCGCCGGGGCGATCCCAGCCCTGAGATCTCGAACCGTCCGACGGCTACCTCCCGCTCGGTCGCCTCATCCCACGGCAGGTAGAGGTCTTGCCCGACGCGTAACTCTTCCACGAATTCCAACGTCGTAGAGGCGCTGCGTGCAACGTCTCGTTTTCTGGCGACCTCCCGTTCGACGACGTGCAGGAAGCGGACCTTCACCTCGACGGCGGGTGCTGCTCCCGAGACCAGGCACTGGGTCTGCATAAGCCAGGGGTCGTCCTCCCCCCTGGCCTCGCTGTAGGCGCGCGGGTACACCCCGCCGAAGGTCCAGCGCTGCTGGTTCTTTCTCGCCGAGCGGCGGTAGGGCCAGAGGACGTACCCCTCGTAGAGTACCGCCTCGGCGATCTTCTTCGCCGCGTCCACCTAGCGCTCCACCTCCTGCTCGTCCATGCTCACCAGCGCCTCGACGGCTGCCTCCCAGGTCGGGAAACCCCTGCGAACCTTGTAGTCGTAGAGCAGGTCGAAGGCGTCTCTGCGAAGCCGGATCCAGGCGCTGTTGGGGAAGTAATGCTCTATCATCTCCTTCCACAACCGGACCGGCAGCCGGAACTCCGCGTCCTTCTCCCAGGAGATCCGGGCTGTCTGCAACCAGCCCCTCTCCTCCGTATAGAAGACGGTGCCGCTGAACAGGAACTCCAGCGGCACCTCGCCGTCTTGGAGGGCGTGGAAGTACTTGGCGGCGACCACTTCGAGGTCGTAGGTGCAGGGAACGGGCATGTCCACGACCGTGCTGCCGGAGAAGGGGGGAACCTGCAAGACCGTGTGGGTCCAGAGCAGGCTCCGCAACGTATCCTTCCACCTGCTCGGCTCGCCGAACAGTTCCAGCAGCCGCTCTTGCTCCCCGGCTTCGTAGTGACGCTGCGTCGCCGAGATCCGGATCTGGGTGTTCAGGGCGACGGAGCGGACCGGCTCGTCCTCCAGGTTCTCGACGCGCAGCTTGAAGAGGAGGCTCGGAACGGCGGCGAAGGGCAGTACCTCGGCGTCCACTACCTCGAAGCTCAGGTCAGGCACGACCAGCTCCTGCTCTCAAGCCGGAGGCAGGTTCGGGCTATTCGGGTCTATCGGGTTTCTCTTCCCGGCGTTGATGCCGGTGGACTTCCGGGCCCAGGACCTCATGCTGGGACGTCCCGCCCCTACCTCGCCGGTCTCTTCGAGGCCGGGGTCCGAAGAGGTCCCGCCCGGCTCGTTGCCCTGGCTCACCCCTGGCGTGTGCGCGGCGATGTCCGGCCTCGTGTCCGGCTTGCCTACCCTTATATCCCCCATGTGTTGCCCCTTTCCTCGTAGCCTTATTCTACCCTTCCCTCGTGGCGGTCCTGGAGTGCTCCCGTAGCTCCCCGAAGAATCTACCTATCTCCTCCCAGACCTCCCGGCCGCCGCTCAGGCCCCTCCAGTTCGTTCGGATTAGCCCCACGAGGCTGTAGCACTCGTCCAGGGGGACCAGGTAGTGCTCCCGCGCCCCCCGCACCCGGTTTACCAGCAGCGCCTCCACGTCCCGCTCCAACCCTTTCAGGACCGGGTTGCTCTCTTCGAGCTCCTGCCACGAGCTCAGCTTCAGGAGCGACTCTGTGGGTCCCATCGGGCTGGGATAGAACGCCACGACCCTCTCGGCGGGCGTGCTGTAGAAGAAGAAAGCCATGTCCACCGGAACCCGCAGGCTCTCCCACTGCGCTTCGCTCATCTCGAAGCCTTCGAGAACGAGGCGGCGGTCGGGTATTAGCCGGTAACGGCCATCGCTCGCCGCCTTCTGATCGAAGAGGATGGAGCACGGCCGGCAGGCGCACAGCATCTCCCGCGTGGAGACCTCCAGGAGATGGCGGTGCTCGGGCGGTATCGGCTCGCCGCACAGGTCGCAGTGCTCCTGGGCGGCAAAGGCCGCAGCCTCTGCCGCCTTCCCGGACTCCTCTTCGGCGAACCGGCGCAGCGAGGAGAAAGCGGAGAAAGCCTTGCTGTTGCCTTCCTGGACCATGTGCCCCTCAGCCCACCGCGCTGGGAAGCGCGATCTTTACTATGCTCCGCCGCCCGGGGCCCTGTCTCTCCTGGACGACTTCCTCGTTCACGAGCAGCGGGATGGGCTCCAGGTGTAGCTGCGGATCATCCACACACCTCCCGGCCCGGCGCACGTCGTAGCGACGCTCGCATCCCGGGCAGCTCAACTCGTCCCCGTTCAGGCTACCCTCCTCCAGCGACCCTCCACAGCCGGGGCAGAGGTGCCGGTATGCGTAGAGGTCGTCCCCCAGCTTCGCGAAGAACACCGGCTCGCCTGAGACCTCCTTGAGTAGCGTCCCACCCCCGGAGAGCTGGGGCAGACCGCCGACAATCGTCCAGGTAGAGGCGTCACGGCGGGACGATTCTTCAGCCTCCGATTTCTTCTTCCTACGCAACGTGGGTCCAGCCACCAGGGTCGGCGTGGTCTCGGCCACGCCCTCGGCCTCGACACCCTCCAGGTCCGGGGCGGCCTTCTGGAGGGCCTCCTCTATCGCCAGCTTGAGCGTCGCGGCGGAGGAAGGGCAACCGTCGCAGCTCCCCTGCAGCCTCACGCGCACCACGCCGCCCTCGATCCCCAGCAGCTCCACGTCCCCACCGTGGGACCGCAGGTAGGGCCGCACCTCTTCAAGGGCTTGAGTCACCCGCGTCTGAACGTCCAGCGGGTGCAGCCCGTGCAGGAGCAGCAGGTGCGAGACAAGCTCGTCCTCGGCGAGAGCCTCGAAGATCCTCTCGCGCTCCTCCCCCTCGGCGACGACATCCATCACGCGCGCCAGCCCCTCGCCGTAGAGCTCCAGAAGGACCTGTACCACCTCGGCAGCCTTGGCCCTGGCGTTCGGGTCGTGGAGGGCTTCTATCTCCCCGAGAAGCGTCTCAATCCTGGCGACTCGCTCCTGCAATCCCTGGTCGTCTAGAAGCATTTCGACCTTTCTTCGAAAGGCGGGCCCTTTGCTCAGGACCCGCCCCTTCTCACGTCCTCGTAGAGAAGACCCGTCGGGACTTCTCTACTCTACGCCCAGCCCGAGGGTAGGGGAGTGGCGCACTTCGAGTATCTTGCCCTTGCCCGAATACATGTGCACCCCGCAGGGCAGACACGGGTCGAAGCTGCGTACGGCGCGCATGATGTCGATGCCCTTGAAGTCGTCGGGTCCGTTCTCCTCGAAGATCGGGGTTCCCATGACCGCGGCCTCGTCGGGGCCCGGGGTGCCGTAGGAGTCTGTCGGAGAACCGTTCCACGGGGTGGGCGGTTAGGGGTGGTAGTTGGCGATCTTGCCGTCCCGAATCACCAGGTGGTGCGAGAGGACCCCGCGCACCGCCTCGTGGAAGCCGCAGCCGATGGCCTCGTCCGGCACCTCGAACTCCTGGAAGACCTTGGTCTCTCCCGCACGGAGCAGCTCGAGGGCCCGATCCAGGAAGTAGAACGCCATAGCAGCTGCGTAGGCTATGAAGTAGATGCGGGCCCTGTCCCGCTCGATGGCGTTGGACCACTCGGGTATGTTCCACTCGAACTGCATCTCGGGGGTGGCTGCGGTCTTGGGGAGGTTGATCTGGACGCTGTGGCCTGTGGCCTTGACGTAGCCGACGTCCACGATTCCCGCGAGCGCCGTGGCCCAGAGCCTTGCGATAGCACCGCCGCCGGTGTCGAGCGCCAGGTGGTCCCCGGTGCGCCCATCATACCAGCGCGGGCTCATGACCCAGCTGTACTTCCCGCCCTCCAGGTCTCGCTTCTGGGGCTTGGGGAGCGTGGTCTGGTTCCACGGGTGCCGCTTGTCCACCGGGTTGCCCAGCGGGTCCCGGCTTACGAAGGTCTCCTCGTTCTCCCAGTCCTCGTAGTAGGAGGAGCCGAGCAGGATCCGGATCCCGAGGTTGATGTCTACCAGGCTCGTGGTCACCAGCTCGCCGTCCACGATGATGCCGGGCGTGACGTAGGCGGCCCGTCCCCAGTCGGCCATGTTCTCGTACTTGTAGTCGCACGCGTCCGGGTTCTGGAAGGCGCTCCAGCAACCGAGCAGAACGCGCCTGCGGCCGACCTCCTCGTAGCCTGGCAGCGCCTCATAGAAGAAGTCGAAGACGTCGTCGTTCATCACGACGGCCTTCTTGATGAAGTCTATGCACCTCATCAGCCTGGAGAGGTAGTCCGTGAAGACCTGGGGCGTCGCGACGGTGCCCGTGCCGCCGGGGTAGATCGTCGAGGGGTGGACGTGCCGGCCCTCCATCAGGCAGAACATCTCGCGTGTGATCCGGCTCATGTTCAACGCCTCTTTGTACATCTCGCCTGTAAAGGGGTTGAAGGCGCGCATGATGTCCGCGATGGTGCGGTAGCCGTGGATGTTGGCGTTGGGGGCATCCGTCCCTTCCGCCCGCTCCAGGAGGCTCGGGTTGGTGCTCCCTACCATCTGCTCGCAGAAGTCCACGAACACCAGGTTGTCCTGGAAGATGGTGTGATCGAAGATGTACTCCGCGGCCTCGCCTAGGTTGTAGATCCACTCCGCCAGCGGGGGCATACGAATACCGTAGGCCATGTTCTGGGCGTAGACCGAACAGACGGCGTGGTTGTCCCCGCAGATACCGCAGATGCGGCTGGTGATGAAGTGCGCGTCGCGAGGGTCCTTGCCCTTCATGAAGACGCTGTAGCCGCGGAAGATAGAGGAGGTGCT
>JARDZQ010000484.1 GCA_029240775.1 Rubrobacteraceae bacterium
GCCTCCTCGAGCGTCGTGGTGTAGTAGCGCACCGGCTGGTTCTCGGTGATCTTCTGCAGGCACAGCTCCTGTATGCGCCTGAGCTCGTCCTCCCCGACCTTCCCGCCGTAGCGGTAGTCGAAGCGGAGCCTCTCAGGGCCGACGTAGCTTCCGGCCTGCGCGACGTCCTTGCCGAGAACGGTCCTCAAGGCCCAGTGGAGGATGTGCGTGGCGGTGTGGTTGGTCTCTATCTGCTGGCGCCTGACGCGGTTTATGGAGGCCGTTACGGCGTCCCCCACGGCGAAGTTCCCGCGCTCGATACGCGCCCGCAAGACCTGGTAATCGCCGGCCGGGATGCAATCGACGACCTCGAGCTGGCCGCGGTCCGAGGTGATCCAACCCTCATCCGCCACCTGCCCGCCACCGGTCGCGTAGAAGGGGTTCTCCTCGAGCACGACGTAGAGCTCCCCCTCCGCATCAGGCACCGGCTCCAGCGCGACGATCCTGGTCTCTACCTGCTCGCGCTCGTAGCCGACGAAGCGGCTCTTGATCTCCTGGTCCCTGAAGGCGGCCACGGCCCGGTCGTAGCCCTGCACGGCCTCCCTGGCCCGCTCCCGCTGGCCCCGCATCGCGGCCTCGAAGCCGGCCTCATCGAGCGAGATGCCGCGCTCAGCCAACACCTCCCGCGTCACCTCGACCGGGAACCCGTAGGTGTCGTGCAACAGGAAAGCCACCTCGCCGGGGAAGTTGCCCCCGCTCAGGCGCCCGATCTCCGCCTCCAGCAGCCCCATCCCGGAGTGGTAGATCTCTATGAAACGCGCCGCCTCACCCGCCACGACGCGGCGTATGTCCTCCCGCGCCGCCCGCAACTCCTCGTAGAAGTCCCCCATGTAGTCCACGACCACCTCGGCGAGCGACGCTATCTGCTCCGCGTCCAACCCCAGCCGCCCGTAGCCCTCCCGCGTCGCGCGGCGTATTATGCGGCGCAAGACGTACTCGCGGCGCTGGTTACCGGGGCGGACGCCGTCGGCTATGAGGAAGGCCATAGCGCGGGCGTGGTCGGCGAGGATGCGGAGGGCGCGGTCGGTCGCTTCGGAGTGGCTGAGGCGCACGTCGGCATACTCGCCTATCTTCTCGAAGATCGGGGCGTAGAGGTCGGTCTCGTAGACGTAGAGGACGTCCTGCACGGCGGCTGTGGTGCGCTCCAGGCCGAGGCCGGTGTCTATGCCGGGCTTGGCGAGGGGTCTGAGCGTGCCGTCTTTGAGTTGCTCGTACTGGTTGAAGACGAGGTTCCAGATCTCGAGGAACCGCGGGTCGCCCTCGTCGCCGCCGGGACCGTACTTGGGATCTTCTGAGGGGTCGCCGTGAGCGTACTGCGGGCCGTAGTCGTAGTAGATCTCCGAGCAGGGGCCGCAGGGCCCACTGTCGCCCGGCGGTCCCCACCAGTTCTCGCTCTTGGGGAGGCCGAAGATCTTGTGCTCCGGCACTCCGACGTTCATCCAGAGCTCTTTGGCCTCCAGGTCTTCGGGGGCGTCCTCGTCGCCCTCGAAGATCGTGATCCACAGCTTCTCGGGGGGGATGCCGAGCTCCTGCGTCAGGAACTCCCAGGCCCACTCGATAGCTTCTTTCTTGAAGTAGTCGCCGAAGGAGAAGTTGCCGAGCATCTCGAAGAAGGTCAGGTGGCTCGGGTCGCCGACCTCCTCGATGTCCTGGGTGCGGAAGCACTTCTGGGCGCTCACCGCGCGCGGGGTCGGCGGGCGGTCCTGGCCCGTGAAGTAGGTGATGAACTGCTGCATCCCGGCGGTCGTGAGCAACACCGTCGGGTCGTTGTGCGGGATCAGGGAGGAGCTCGGGTAGCGGCGGTGGTCCCTCTCCTCGAAGAAGGTCAGGAACCGCTCGCGTATCTCGCTGCTCTTCATCTTGCTCATCCGGGATTATTGTACTTTTTCAGCGGTTGCTTTCCAGTTCCTGGAGCTCACGCCTGAGGTCGTCCAGGGCGCGGCGCAGGAGCCTCGAGACGTGCATCTGGCTAACGCCTATGTGGTCGGCGATCTCCGTCTGCGTCTTGCCCTCGTTGAAGCGGAGTTTCAGGATCTGCTGCTGCTGGTCCTTGAGGCTCTCCATCGCCTCCTGCAGCAGGATCTTGTCCTCCAGACCCTCTATAAGGGAGCGATCGTCGGTCTGGAGGTCCATGATGGTGTCCCCGTCAGGCTCCTCCTGGCTCACCGGCGCATCCAGGCTCGCGGTGTTGTACGCCCAGCCAAGCGTCAGAGCTTCGGCCACGCTCTCCACGTCAGAGTCGAGCGTCTCGGCGAGCTCCTGGATCGAGGGCGAGCGGCCGGTGCGCACCGTCTCGTCCCGGATCGCCTCCTTCGCAGACTGCCTGAGCTCCTGCAGGCCCCGGGGGACGCGCATCGCCCAGCCCTTGTCCCTGAAGTAGCGTTTGATCTCCCCGAGTATGTTCGGCGTGGCGTAGGTCGAGAACTCGATGTTCCGGTCGACGTCGAAGCGGTCGACGGCCTTGATCAGACCGACGGAGGCGACCTGTACGAGGTCGTCCACGGGCTCCCCGCGGCCTGCGAACTTGCGCGCAAGGAACTCCGCCAGGGGGAGCTGCTCCTGGATGACC
>JARDZQ010000485.1 GCA_029240775.1 Rubrobacteraceae bacterium
CACGCCAGGAAGTACATGGATCGGGGCTTCCACCGCATCCTCTACCGCTTCAGCCCCGACGACTACAGGCAGATAGGCGAGATCTGGATCGACCAGCAGGCCGACACCGGCGAGCCGCGCGAGGTTCTCGACGGCCCGCCAGAGGGCGGTGAGGTGCCGGATCTCACCCCCGCCCCGCCGCTGTACGCCCCGAGGTGGACTCAGCCGCGAGGGCGTCCGCAACCTCGCGCCTTTCAGCTTCCTCACCGTCGCCTCCCGAAACCCGCCGATGCTGTGCATAAGCGTGGGGCCGTGTGAAGAACGTCCCCCGGCCACCAAGGACAACCCGCACAAGCACCTCGCCTGGTCCCCGCTCGGGCCGCTCGACCTCTCTCCTCGAAGGTTTCGGGTCCTCCGAACTGCGGTGTGACCATGGCTCGCATGTTGCGTCCTTTCCGTGCCGTGTTCGCTACTAGTTGCCCGCGTCGCCATCCCGGCAAACTGGCGAGCGGTTAGAATGTCTCATGACAGGTAGCGGGAGCAGGAGGTAGCCGTATGTCGGAGAAAAAGCAACCGGAGGCGGCGCAGGACCTGACCGAGGCGTTCGGCGAGCCCTACCGCAGGGTGATGCAGACCGCCGTCGACACCCAGCAGCGGAACGTGCAGCTCGCCCAGGGCTGGGTCGAGGGGATCACCGGGGTACTCGAGAGCCAGGCCGAGGCCAACCGGGCGCTCACCCGGGCCATGGAGTCCTACGTCGGCGTCGTGGAGGAGGCGATCCGGAGCCAGGAGCGGACCAACCGCGCCCTCACCGAGAGCCTCGACGCCTACAGAGACGTGATCGAGCGCACCACCAGCCTGCAGGAGAAGAGCACGAGCCTCGTCGAGAGTTTCTTCGGCGACGTGACGGGCGAGCTGCGGGAGAGCATGCAGAACAGCCAGGCCGTCGCCCAGGGCATGATGGAGGGCTCGCAGAAGCAGATGGAGGCGTTCCAGAAGCTCCTGGCCGAGGCGATGGACTCCTACATGAACCTCCTGAACGCGCCCTTCGCACTCTACCAGAAGAACCTGGAGGCGCTCGGGCGCCAGGGCGAGTAGAGCCAGCTCCGACCGGGTATAACCGGTATGCAACAAATGGTGTATGGAGCAGTTGAGCCCGACGTAATTTACACGTCCGGAGGAGGTAGACGGTGCAGATAAGCGAGAGAAACCTGGAAGTCAGGAACCTGATCGGGGGCTCCTGGGAGGACCGAGACGGGCGCGAGACCGAACCGGTCTACGACCCCGCCACAGGCGAGGTCATAGCCGAGACCCCGCTCTCTACGGAAGAGGACGTAGACAGGGCTGTGACGAAAGCCAAGGAGGCGTTCCCGGCATGGTCTGCTACCCCGGTCGTCGAGCGCGCTCGTCTGCTGTTCCGCTTCAAGGCGCTCCTCGAAGAGCACTTCGAGGAGCTCAGGGATCTCGTCACCCTTGAGAACGGCAAGGATGCGAAAGACGCGGGCGGTGAGGTCAGGCGCGGCATAGAGGTCGTCGAGTTCGCCTGCGGGATGCCCACCCTCTTGATGGGCGAGACGGTGAGGGACGTTGCCAGGGGGATAGACAACGCCTCCTATCGCTTTCCGCTCGGGGTAGTTGCGGCCATAACGCCGTTCAACTTCCCGTGCATGGTGCCGCTCTGGACGCTGCCCATAGCGATTGGTGCCGGCAACACCTACATCCTGAAGCCCTCGGAGAGGACCCCTCTCTCGGCGGTGAGGCTCGGGGAGTTGCTCGGAGAGGCGGGTCTGCCGGACGGCGTCTTCTCGATAGTCAACGGGGCCCGCGAGGCCGTCGACGCCATCCTGGAGCACCCCGGCATAAAGGCCGTCTCGTTTGTCGGGAGCCAGCCCGTGGCCGAGCACGTCTACAAGCACGGCACGGCGCACAAAAAGCGCGTTCAGGCGCTTGCCGGGGCGAAGAACTCCATGATAGCGATGCCCGACGCCGTGCTCGATAAAGCGGTACCCAACATTATCTCCAGCGCCTACGGCAACGCGGGGGAGAGGTGCCTCGCCGGGAGCGTCCTCGTAGCGGTGGGCTCCGAGCAACAGCAGGACCGCCTCGTCGAGGCCGTCAGGGAGGCGGCCTCCGCGATGAAGGTGGGGCCTGGCTACGAGGACGGAGAGCTCACCCCCGTGATCCGCGATTCCCACCGCCAGAAGGTGCGCTCCTACGTGGACCTGGGCGAGGAGGAGGGGGCGGAGGTCGTCCTCGATGGCAGAGAGCCGCCAAGGGAGGAAGGCTTCTTCTTCGGGCCCACCATCCTCGATAACGTAAGCGGGGACATGCGGGTAGCAAGAGAGGAGATCTTCGGTCCGGTGCTCTCTGTTGTCAGGGTCGGCTCCCTGGACGAGGCCATAGAGTTCACGAACACCTCTCCATTCGGCAACGCCTGCTCGATCTACACCGAGAGCGGGGCTGCGGTCAGGCACTGGCGCGAGAACGTAGAAGCGGGGATGCTGGGGGTGAATGTCGGCGTCGCCGCCCCGATGGCGTTCTTCCCATTTAACGGGGTTAAGAATTCCTTCTACGGGGACCTGCACGCAACCGGCAAGGACGGGGTGCGCTTCTTCACCGAGAACAAGGT
>JARDZQ010000486.1 GCA_029240775.1 Rubrobacteraceae bacterium
GGGGTGGGGCGATGCAGGCTTTCACGCCGTCGTGAACACCGCGTTGACGGAGTTCTCGGAAGTTAGCTCTGGAAGATCATGTATCCCAATACTGCAGCTGTTCGAGCAGACGCTCTATCAGGAACCTGTCAACTTCGTATACCCTGATCCGACCGCCCACGTACTCCACGTCAAGCTCTATCCTGTCGGGTCTTGCGCGGCTGTACCTCATCTCCAGATGGCGAATATCGTCCAGGTCCACGTGCAGCGCTTCGGGGAAGCCGTTATCCATGCGTATACCTCTCACCGACCGCCCACATGGACCGCTGGCCGCTTCTCTGGGTCCGGCTCGGCCTCCCGCAACACCTCGTGGGTGACCGGTGCTGTGTCGCCCTCGCCCAAGAGGATATAGCGGAACAGGTAGACGATCGGGTTGCCCTCTGTCCAGCCGAAGTAGCAGTGCGGCGTTTTGTCCGTCGTGTCGCGCAGGTGTAGCAGGAAGGCCGCGATCGCGTTGGGGACGACCGAACTCTCGACCCTAAGCACCTTGTGCCCACCGACCTCCACGCCCCTGACCTCAAGCACGTCCTCGAACTCCGATGCATCCACGACGTCGACCTCGAGGAAGAGGATCTGCTCGCTGGCCGGGATGTGGTTGTCCTCGCGCTGCTCTCTCTCTTTGCGGGTGTATTCCTCTTCCGTGCCCTGGCGCCGGCGGTGGGCAACGAGGTGGATGTGCTCTTCCGCTTCGTCGATGAACCTCTGCGCCGCATCGTCCACCTCTATGCGCTCCTGTCGCAGCTCCGTGGAGCGCTGAACCCGCGACACCAGCGAGACGACGACGATGGCAACACCGAAGAAGAAGGCGATCATGAGGCCGTCGGGGCGCTGTACGGCGTTAGCGACCAGGGCGTAGACGAACACCGCGGTGACCACTCCGAACGCGAACCCGCCCCGCCTCGAGCCCCCGCGCCAGGTGGTCAGGGTCACGGCGAAGGCGGCCGAGGTCATCATGGCGAGCACCCCGGTCGCGTAGGCTCCGGCCTGAGCGTCCACTCCCGCCCCGAAGGCTATCGTGACGACGAAGGAGATGGCGGTGTAGACGAGCACGAGCGGCCTGACCGCCCGCCCCCACTCCGGGGCCATCCCGTAGCGCGGCAGGTAGCGGGGAACGATGTTCAGGAGCCCGGCCATAGCCGAGGCTCCCGCGAACCACAGGATGGCTATGGTGGAGAGGTCGTAGGCCGTGCCGAAGGCTTCGCCGAGGTGGTTGTGGGCGAGGTAGGCGAGCGCCCGCCCGCTGGCGCTTCCGCCCTCCTCGAACTCTGTGGCCGGGATGAGCAGGGTGGTTACGAAGCTGGTGGTGATGAGATAGAAGCTCATTATCAGGGCCGCAACGGTCAGCATCTTGCGCGTGTTGCGGATGCGCCCTTCTGGGCGCACGGGATCGTCTTCCGGGTTGCCGCGTACGAGCGGCATCATACTCACCCCAGTCTCGAAGCCCGAGAGCCCCAAGGCCAGCCGCGGGAACACGAGCAGTGACACCCCGATCATGACCAGCGGGTTGCCGTAGTCGGCGAACAGGGAGCTCCGCCAGTCGGCGACGGTCTGGGGTTGCGTCGCGATCTCGTAGAAGCCGACGGCCACGACCACGAGGTTAAGCAGCAGGTAAGCCCCGACGATGAAGACCGCGATGCCGATCGCCTCCCGAAAGCCCTTCAGAAAGACGGCGCCCAGCACCCCCAGCAGCAGGAGGGTTATGCCGACCCCTTGGCCGTGCAGGAAGCCTGGCACGAGCGGGTTCTCGACGATGTGCACGGCGGCGTCCGCCGCGGAGAGGGTGATCGTGACTATCCAGGCTGTGGCCACGAACCCCAGCAGGCAGAGCACGAACAGCTTGCCCTTCCAGAACGAGAGCAGGTTCTCTAGCATCGCGATCGAGCCTTGCCCGTGGGGGCTCTGCTGGGAGACCACGCGGTACATCGGCAGCATCCCGAAGAGGGTCAAGAGCACTATGAGAAGGGTGGCTATGGGCGAGAGCGCTCCGGCTGCGACCGCCGCGATGGCAGGTATGTAGCCCAAGGTGGAGAAGTAATCGACGCCAGTCAGGCACACCACCTGCCACCACGGGTGCTGCTCCTCGCCCTCCCTGGCCTCGGGCCCCTGTACCTCCTCGATGCGCTTCTCGAGCAGCCAGAGCTTTAGCCGGGCAAGCTGGGTCTTCGGTGCGGCCGTGGCCCCGGACATCGCCTATCCTCCGATCCCTAGCGCTGCCGCTTCGGATCTAACTCCCCGGAGGCGAACACGTGCTCCAGGTGCTCCCTGCAATGGTGGACGAGCTCGGGATTCATGATGATCTCGTCGATCTCGACTTGGGAGCAGTTGCGGCGCACGTAGGGCTCCTGGAGTACGTCGTGAAGGTCGGCATCCTCGTCCACGCGGTGGATGATGTAGTGGAGGACCTTCTCCTCGCGCTGAGCGCGAGGGCCGTGCTGCCTGCCGAACATGATTATTTCCCAGAAGGGTCGCTGTTCGGGCACGCTTACTACCTCCTTCTTCTGCGCCTGCGGGGTTAGCTGTCGGGTTCGGGCCGAAAGAGTTAAGCCCTACGCTGGCTGGCTTCG
>JARDZQ010000487.1 GCA_029240775.1 Rubrobacteraceae bacterium
GCGGCGCGGGCGGCGGCCTCGGTCATGGCCTCCGCCTCGGCGACGGTGTTGGCGAGCGGCTTCTCGCAGAGCACGTGCTTTCCGGCCTCGAGCGCAGCCACGGCGAACTCGTGGTGGGTGCCGCCGGACGACGATATGTCCACCAACCGTATGTCGTCGCGCTCCAGCATGCGCGCGTATTCCGTCTCGTAGCCCTCCCAGCCCAGGGCGTCCGCAGCGGATCGGACGGCTTCCTCGTCCCTGCCGCAGATGGCACGCATTCGCGGCGCGGGGTCCACGTCAAAGAAGCGGGCGACCTGGCGGTAGGCGTTCGAGTGGGCCCGGCCCATGAACCTGTAGCCCACGAGCCCCACGCCGATCTCGCTCATACCCCGGCCTTTGCTCTACCGCTCGGCGCCAAGGCTCTAGTCGGCCTCCTCGTAGAAGATCTCGCCGTCTCTGGTCTCTCTCTTGAGCCGGACGGTTCGCCCCTCCCGATGGGAGCGCTCGGCGGCCCGGGCGAGGACGGTTGCGGCGGCGTCGGCGCCGCTGGGTTGGGGCTCCGCCTCGCCGCGCACGACGCGGACGAAGTGCTCCAGCTCCGCCCGGTAGGCGTCGGCGAAGCGCTCGACGAAGTCGGAGACGTAGTCCCGGCACGCCCGTCCGGGGGTGAGCGTCTCGACCGCCACGCGCCGGTGGTTGCCTATCCTCAGCGTGCCGCGGTGGCCCAGGATCTCGCTGGAGCACTCGTAGCCGTAGCCCGCCGCGCGGCTGTTGTCTATGATCCCGAGGGCGCCGCTCGCGAAGCGCAGGGTTATCACGGCGTTGTCTATGTCCCCGACCTCCTCGAAGCCGGGGTCCGAGAGCGCCGCGCCGGCCGCGGTGACCTCGGTGATCTCCCCGATGAGCCAGCGGGCCGCGTCGAAGTCGTGCACCGTGACGTCGGCGAAGAAACCCCCCGACCCCTTTATGTAGTCGAAGCCGGGCGAGCGCATGTCCCGGAGGGTGGTGCGAAAGAGGTACACCTCGCCGATATGGTCCTCGCTGATCCTCTGCTTCGCGGCGCGGTAGTCGGGGTCGAACCTGCGCTGGAAGCCCACCTGCAGCTTGACTCCCGCCTCCCGCACGGCCTCGATCACCTGCCGGGTGCGCTCCAGCTCCAAAGAGACAGGTTTCTCGCAGAAGACGTGTTTGCCGACCGCCGCGGCCGCGGCGACCATCTCGGCGTGCAGCGGCGTCGGGCTCGCGACGACTACCGCCTCGATCTCCGGATCTTCCAAGAGGTCCTCGTAGTTGGTGGACCACTTCACGCCTCCCAGGCGGGCCGCGTTCTCGCGGGCCACGTCCTCCGCGGCGTCAGCTATTCGCACCAGCCTGGCCCCAGGGATGCGGCCGGCCAGGTTAGCGGCGTGAAAGCGCCCTATCCTTCCCAGGCCCGCCAGCCCCAAACGCACGGTCTCACCCATCGCTATCTCATCGTCCTGTTCTCCGGGGGCGGGTGCGTCGCCCCTGGCGTACGAGATTCGCTGACGTCCATTCGATCCGATCATCCCCTGGCGCCCTCCGGGCTCTGCTGCTTCGTCCTCTGCTGCCAGAGCGTGCTCATGCGCTCGTAACCCTCGGCCACGGAGGACATGAGCTCCGCGTCGTCTATCTCGCCGGCCAACCAGCGCCGCGCCTGGCCGCCGTAGATGGAGCGCCCGATCGCGAACCCGTTGAACAGGGGCTCGGAGGCCGCGGCGGCGAAGAACTCGCCAAGCTTCGCTTCTTCCAGCGCCTGCCCGAGGACCAGAACCCCGGCGCAGTATGGGTCGTGCTCGCGCACCACGTCCCCGATCCTCCGCCACACCTCGGGGTCCTTGTTCGGTGGCACCTTCCACCAGTCGGGGCGCACCCCGATCTCGTAGAACCGTTCGAGCAGCTCGACCATGCTGTTCGCGTCGTAGCGCGTGCCCTGGGTCGCCTGGATCTCGAGGAGGAGTCGCCGGTCGTTCTTGATGCAGGCGTCGTAGAGCTGGAGGACCCGCTGCTCCTGCAGCTCCTTTGTCTGCGCGTCGTCGTTCGGGTGCATGTAGAGGTTGCACTTGACGACGTGCTCTTCGGGCCAGGTCCTTATGGTGGCGGCGGGGTTCGGCCCCCCGACGAACTCCACGGGACGGCTCTTCGCCACCTCGACGGCGCGGGAGATCCAGACCCCGCTCCCCGTGAGCTCCTCCAGCGCCTTGTCTCCGTAGATGTCGTCTATGAGCACGCCAACCGAGCCGTCGCCGTCCGCGAGCGTCAGGAACGCCCGCGCGAGAAGAACCTTCAACTCCCGCAGACGCTCGCGGTCAACCCCGAGCTCATCGACGACCTCCTCGAGCTGCCAGCGGTGGTCTATGGCGAGCACGCGTAGCTCCGCGGGCTCCCGGCGGGTCGTGGTCCGGTGCAGATGCTCAAGCCACTCGTCGTCCCGCAGCCGGCGCGGCCTCTTGGGCATGTTCAGGAAGTACTCCAGCTCCTCCGGGGTCGGCATGGCCGGGGAGCAGCCGTGGCGGGAGACCACGATGGCGCCGCAGGCGTTACCGAGGCGCAGGCACTCCTCCAGCGGCTGTTCGCGCAGCCAGCCTGAGAGGAAGCCG
>JARDZQ010000488.1 GCA_029240775.1 Rubrobacteraceae bacterium
CTCCCTGGAGAGTGTTCTCACCCTCCATGACGCGCCATCACGCCCGCACGTGACATGGGAAGGTTGTGGATGGTCGTGACCGCCGACCGGCGTCAGGGCGTTCCGGTCGCGCGCGCGCCTGCCAGCTTCTCGGGGTTTGCCACCAGGTGAATGTTGTGCACTACCCCGTCCGCTACGTCGAGGACGAGAGCCGCGACCGGCTCCCCCCCGGAGGTGACGACTATGCCGGGTCCGCCGTTCACGCGTGCGAGATGGGTCCGCAAGTCCTGTTCGGGTCGGGTCGCGATGGCCACCATGAAACGGCTCACGTTGTCGGCCCCGTGGACGGGGCGCCGCGGCGCGCGGGCGCGTCCGCCACCGTCGGCTACCAGGGTCACGCCGGGAGCAAGGACCTCCATCAAGGCTTCCACGTCGCCGCCTAGGGCGGCCTCTAGAAAGCGCTCCGTTACCCGCTGCCGGGTCTCCTGATCGGTCTCGAAACGGACGCTACGCTCGCGGACGTGATCGCGGGCGCGACGACCTAGCTGGCGCGCCGCCGCCTCGCTACGGCCGAGGATCTCAGCGATCTCAGCGTACGGCATCCCGAAGGCTTCCCGCAGCACGAATACCTCCCGCTCAAGTGGCGAGAGCGTCTCCAGCACGACGAGCATAGCCATCGAGACCGACTCTGCAAGCGCCACGTCCTCCGCGACGTCACGGCCGGTGAGTACAGGCTCGGGCAGCCAGGGCCCGACGTAGGACTCGCGGCGGGTCTTCAAGCGGCGCAGCCGGTCGATGGCCAGCCGGGAGGTCACGCGCACGAGGAAGGCCCGCGGGTCCGCTACCTCCGAGAAATCCACGTTCGTCCAGCGCAACCACGCTTCCTGCACCACGTCCTCGGCGTCGGCCACGCGCCCTAGAATCCGGTAGGCTACCCCCACCAGAAGGTCCCGGTATCCTTCGAAGACACGGATAGCCTCCGGCCATCCTGCGTCCGGGACGCTGCCGGTCACCTTGTACCTCCTCACCGCTCAACGTGTTCGTCCCCTAATGCTACGACGCGGCGGTTATCCCGGCCGTGACATCACGGCCTGTGGCGCCATACCGAACTCCCCTTCTACAGCCCTCCTCGAGACGATAGGCTCCCGCAGCCAAAAGCTGAAATCCTGACAAGTTGCCGAAGGCAGTTTGCTGATTAGCGCAGAATACGTAGGGACGGTTCGCGAACCGTCCCTACGTATTCTGCATTATGCGTAGAAGTTGCGGACCCAGCGGTGCGCTTTGAGGCGCCGCACCTGGTCCTCGGGCAGACCGTCGGCGACAGCCATGTTCCGCTCGACGTTGCGGACCGAGCGCATGCCGGGGATCACGGTGGAGACCGCAGGGTGGCTGAGGACGTAGCGCAGCGCTACCTCCGCAATCTCCTCCTCGGTTACGCCGAGCTCGGAGACGATAGCCCGTACGCGCTGGTAGACCTCCTGTTTACGGTCACCGCGGAAGTAGTCGTTGCGGAAATCATCCTCATCGAAGGAGGTATCGGGGGTGATCCTCCCCGTCAACGCACCCTCGTCGAAGGGCACCCGCACGATGACGCCGGCGTCGTGCTCCATACAGACTGGAAACAGCTTGTCCTCGGGGCTCTGGTCGAAGACGTTGTAGATGACCTGCACCGTGTCCACGACACCGGTTTCTATCAGCTTCACGGCGTTGGCCGGCTGGTGATCGTTTATGGAGACGCCGAAGAAGCGGATCTTGCCCTCGCTCTTCAGCCCTTCTACCGCCTCGAGCCAGTCTCCCTGCCCGACCCACTCATCGGACCAGACGTGGAACTGCTGCACGTCTATAGCCTCGAGACCGAGGTTCCTGAGGCTCGTCTCCGTACACTCCGTGACGTAATCCGCCGGGAAGACCTCGTCCGGGTGCAGCCCTGATGGAGCGGGCCAGACGCGGTTTCTGGGTGGTATCTTGGTCGCGACGTATACGTTCTCGTCCCGCTCCCTGACTACCTGGCCGACGAGTCGCTCGCTGTGACCTTCGCCGTAGGCGAGAGCAGTGTCTATGAAGTTCAGGCCCAGGTCTATGGCTCTGTTCAGCGCGCGGAGCGACTCGTCGTCCTCGGCGCCGATCCACTGGCTCTTGCCGATCCCCCACGCCCCGTAGCCGACCTCAGAGACCTCGAGCCCGGTCCTCCCAAGCCTCCTGTAGTTCACGCGTCCCTCCACTCATACTGCTTGCCGAATGGTTCTCTACTCCTTACCACCCTGCGGTGGGCGCGAAACCGGCTCGCCGGACCGTCCGCGGGGTACGCTACTATAATGCGCCGAGAAGGAGGGTTGCGGATGAGGATACTCGACGAGCGTCGAGAGGCCCTCGTGGAGCGCGAGCGGGCGCTCCTGGAGAGGTTCACAGAATTCTTGAAGGACTTCGGGGCGCCGTCCGAGGACGCCGAGCTCGTCCGGCGGGCGCACGCCGACCTCGAGGAGTTGTTCTTGCTCGTCATCGTCGGCGAGTTCAACTCGGGGAAGTCCGCGTTCATAAACGCGTTGCTCGACGCGGAGATCGCCGAGGAGGGCGTAACGCCGACGACGGACCGCATCACCGTGTTGCGATACGGCGACGA
>JARDZQ010000489.1 GCA_029240775.1 Rubrobacteraceae bacterium
CACGTGCGCGCCATCCTCGAGAAGGCCCTAGAGACTATAGCCGAGAACCCGCAGATCCTGGAGAGCCTGGCCCGGACGGTAGACCGAACGGCGGAGCAGGTGGGTGGCGCGACCCGGGAGGCCGTGGGCGAGGGTGGCGCGGTGAGCCAGGTGGCAGGAGGCGTCGGAGATACCACCCGGCAGGTGGGCGAGGTGGCCGAACGGGTCGGCGAAGGAGCACAAGGCGCCGTAGGGCAGGTTGCCGGGGAGGCCGGACAGGCCGCCCAAGGGGTAGCGGAGGAAGCACGGGGCGAGGTCAAAGCCACGCCCTCAGCCGAGCGCCTGGCCCAGGAACTGGGGGTGGATCTCTCCCAGGTTGGGGGCACGGGAGCCGGAGGCTACATTTTCCGAACTATGGTACCTTCCGCTACGCGAGCGCGGAAGCGAAGGGATGACAACGTGTGCGGATTGGGAACAGCTTCGTGCGACTGATCATGACCCACGGGTACATGCTCTCCGGCACAGGGAGCAACGTCTACGTCAAGAACCTCTGCCGCGCTCTCTCGCGCGAGGGCCACGACGTGCACCTCCTGTGCCAGGAGAGGGAGGCGCTCTCTTACGGCTTTGTCGCCGAGCACTACGTGATTGACGGCGAGCACATCGAGCGGCGTGGAGTACGAGAGACTCCTTACCCCGGCCGTTGCGTCGTCTACAACCCCGAGATAGGAGATCTGCTCCCGGTCTACGTCTACGACGAGTACCCGGGCTGGCGGGTCAAGACGTTTCTGGACCTGACGGACGAGGAACTCGAGAGCTACCTGGCGCGCAACGTCGAGGCGGTGCGCGCCGTGATCGAGGCGTCAAGTGCGGAGGCGGTCGTCACCAACCACTCGGTGCCGGGGCCCCTGATTTCCCGCCGCGCCCTCGAAGGCTCCGGCGTCCCTTACGTGAGCATCGTCCACGGCAGTTGCCTCCACTACGTCTCCCGCAAGAGCGAGAAGTACATGCGCCTTACCCGCGAGGGGCTCGAGGGGGCGAGGAGGATCCTGGCTCTCTCCTCCCACAGCGCGGGCACCATCGCCGAAGACTTCCCCGACCTGGAGGACAGAACCACGGCTCTCCCCGGCGGCGTGGACACGAAGCTCTTCCGGCCCGACGCGCTGAACCCGGACTACCTGAGAGAACTCTCCGGCACCCTGGGGCGCGGTCCCGAGCAGGAAGAGGCGTTGCTGGAAGCGCTGGAGAGCTCGGAGAACGCCGGTGAGCTAGTCGGTCCGCTGCGCGAGATCTCCGCCTCCTACGACGCCCGCTCGCCGGACAGGGACTTCGGCGAGCGGGTCGGGGCCTCTCTCGCCGTGAACGGCGGGTCCCCCCTCATACTCTACGTCGGCAAGCTCATCCACTCCAAGGGCGTCCACAGCCTCCTCTCGGCCTTCGTCCGGGCAAGACGGCACACCAATGCTCGCCTCCTCGTGATCGGTTTCGGCACCTTCCGCGAGGGGCTGCAGGCCCTCACCCGCTCTTTGAGCACGGGCGACAGGAGGCTCGTCGAGAGCATCGCGGAGACGGGCAGGCTCCTCGAGGGCGGTCCGGCGGGGCCGCTCGAGCACTTCGGGCTCTCCGAGGCGCTGCTACGCGACGCGGCGGGGATGGAAGACGGCGTCGAGTTCGTCGGGCCGCTAGGCCACGACCAACTCGCGCGGCTCCTGCCGGCGGCCGACGTAGGCGTTGTCCCCTCCATCTTCCCCGAGACCTTTGGGCTCGTGGCGGCCGAGTTCGCCGCCAGCGGAGTCGTACCCTTCGTCGCCGACCACTCGGGCCTCGGGGAGGCGGGTGCGATCATCGGCCGTGGCCTGCCCTTCGAGGTGCGCGTCGGCATGGATGGCTTCGAAGAAAACCTGGCACACGCCCTGATGGATTACCTGGAACTCCCGGACGAGGAGCGGTGGCGGTGCGGGGAGGTGGTTCGACGCAACTGCGTCGAGCATCTCGGTTGGGGGACGCTCGCTCAGAGGATCGTGGAGCTCGCCGAGGGAGTCGCTTAGCCTGGCGCCGAGCGCGCTTCAGAGCTCGACGATCAGTATCCAGACGCTGGAGATCACCAGGGCAACCAGCGTGAGCGGGAAACCCCAGAGCAAGAAGCGCCAGAAGCTGAAAGACATCCCCTCTCTGCCGACCAGCCCGGCCACGACCAGGTTCGCCGAAGCTCCGATCAGGGTGAAGTTTCCTCCCAGGCAGGCCCCTAACGAGAGCGACCACCACAGGGGCTCGACGGTGGCGGCGTCGTAGCCGCGGGCGTTGGCAAGCTCCTCGATCACCGGGACCATGGTCGCCGTGAAGGGGATGTTGTCCACGATACCCGAGGCGAAACCGCTTCCCCACATCACGATCATTGCCGTGACCGCCAGAGACTGCGAGGCGGAGGCGAGGGACTCGGCCACCAACGCGATAAACCCTGTGGCCTCCAGCGTTCCCACCAGCACGAACAGGCCGACGAAGAACAATATGGTCGGCCATTCGACCTCGTGCAGGACCTTCTCGACCTCCGGGCCGCAGATCAACATCGCGATAGCAGCCCCAGCGAGCGCCACGATGGCGGGACTGAAGCCCGTCACCTGCTGGAGGAAGAAAGCGATCACCGTGAGGACCATGACGGTACCGGAACGCACCAGCAGGGTCCGGTCCTTGATCTCGGAGATCGCCTCCAGGGCCATGATCTCCTCGCGGTCCTCCTCCGTGGTGCGCAGCTTCCGCGCATGCACCAGCCACACGATCCCCAAAGTAACAATTAGTATTATGAGGACCGGCGGCGTGAGGTTGACTATGAAATCCATAAACGTCAGCTCGTCTACCACGGTGCCT
>JARDZQ010000490.1 GCA_029240775.1 Rubrobacteraceae bacterium
TTCTACCGGGTGTACGGGTGGGAGCTCGCCACCGAGGCCATCTCCTACACCCTCAAGCCGACCGACCTTCCGACCAGCCCCGAGCAGAAGCGAATCAGGGCATACCAGGAGGAAGACCTCCCATCGATGATGACGCTCCTCGACAAGGAGGCGGCTCGGCTCTCGTGCTGCGTGCGACGGGGCGAGGGGCGGTGGCGCGACGTCCTGGCGCGCAAGGACTGGCGGGCCGCCGTCTACGAGGTGGAGGATAGACTCGAAGGGTACATCCTCTACCGGATGTCCGAGTGGAGGGACCGCGAGCCGCGGCGCACGCTCGCGGTCCAGGAGCTCGTGTGGGGGAGCGTGAGGGCGCGCGAGGCTTTGATCTCCTTCCTCGGTGCCCAGGACCCGCTGGTCTTCGAGATCAAACACAGCACGCCGCGCGGCGAGCCCCTCCACCCCTACCTGCGGAACTCCTACGTCAGGGCCAGGTTAGAACCGGAGTTTATGCTGCGCCTGGTGGACGTGGAAGGTGCCTTGAGCTACCTGAACCGGGACCTGGATGCCCCGCTGGTCCTCGAGATCTCGGACGATGTCATCTCTGAGAACACCGGTACCTACACCGTCTCTGGCGGCGAGGTCGTCCGGGGGGAAGAGGCGGCAGAGAGAGTCTCGCTCGACGTGCGCCAGCTCGCGCAACTGTACGCGGGGTACATCCCGGCCGGCCAGCTCGCCCGCCACGGTCTCGTAGAGCCGGGCTCGCCTGAGGCGCTGGAGTTGTTGGGCGCGCTGTTCCCGCCCGGTGAGCCGTGGGTCTTCCCGCCGGATCATTTCTAGCGGACAGCATTCAGTTCGCCGGTTTATGACGAATGCCCGCTATGAGCAACGGTACTTTCGAGCGTCGCTGTAAACTGTGTGAGTTAACTGGGGGTGAAGTTCCGGTCAACATAGAAGTGCTGATAGCTGACGGCTGAAAGCCGATAGCCAGCAGATAGCTGCCGACGGAGGAGGCGCATGGAAACCACGGGCACGGTCGGGTACGCGGCGATGTTCGAGCAGTTCCACCCCACGGACCTTTTGCGCTGGAGCAGGGTCGCGGAGGAGAACGGGTTCACGTCGGTGATGGCCTCGGACCACTTCCACCCCTGGACCCCGGAGCAGGGCCAGAGCGGCTTCGTGTGGAGCTGGCTCGGCGCCCTTGGGGCGACGACATCTTTACGCTTCGGGACCGGGGTGACGCCGCCGGGGTTCAGGTACCACCCGGCCATAATCGCGCAGGCGGCGGCCACGCTGGAGGCTATGTACCCTGGACGCTTCTGGCTCGGCCTCGGAGCGGGGGAGGCGCTTAACGAGCACATCGTCGGCGAGTACTGGCCCGAGGCGCCGACGCGGTTGCGCATCCTCATGGAGTCCATCGAGGTCATCCGCAGACTCTTCACCGGCAAGGTCGTCAAGTATTCGGGCGAGCACATAAAGCTCGAGAGCGCGAGGCTATACACCATGCCCGACACGCCGCCGCCCATCTACGTCGCGACGGCCGGGCCTATCCAGAGCAAGAGAACCGGGCGCATGTGCGACGGGATCATCACCGTCGGGGCGGCGGACGAGAAGATAGAGATGCTTATGCGGAAGTTCGAGGAGGGCGCGCGCGAGGAGAACAAGGACCCGAGCGTGATGCCGCGCATGATCCAGCTCCACGTCTCGTGGGCCGAGAGCCAGGGGGAGGCCGAGGATCAGGCGGTCAGGGAATGGCCTAACGGCGGGATGCCTTTCCCCAAGGCCGACATCCGCAACCCCGAGGACTTCGCGGCTATGGCGAAGCAGGTCTCGATCGAGAACTTCAAGAACCGCGTCCTCACCTCCGCCGACCTGGACGAGCACCTCGAACACGTCCAGCACTACGTGGACTTGGGGTTCGACGAGGTCTACGTCCACAACGTCGGGCGCAACCAGGAAGAGTTCATAAGAGCCTACGGCGAACGCGTCATCCCCAAGCTCCGCTAGCCGGGCTGAGCACGTTTACAACAACTCTCAACTTTGCTTATACTGCCGACTCGAGGAAAGGGAGGCGACGACGGCTGAGGGTCGGTTTCCGAACGAGAGAGATGGCGCGGCCAGCGGGTGGTCATGCCGCTCGGGGACAAAAGGGATTCGAGGAGGGTGTGGGACCTTCCTGCACGAGGCCGTAGGTGGATCCCTCTCACTTCTCCATAGTTCAAGCGGTCGAGCTTCGGCCGCTCGCGCGATGCTTTTCAATGCCGGAAAGGAGTGAGGGCTTTGAGCAGGCTGCTTTTTATGGGGGGGACCGTTGTCACCGCCGACGGTAGCTTCCGGGCGGACGTGCTGGTAGAGGACGAGAAGATCGTGGCCGTGGGCACCGACCTCCCGGACGACTTTACGAAGATACCGAACGGTCTGCCCGGCGCCGAGGAGCGGGCGATGACGCTCTGGACTCTAGGCGTGAGAGAAGGCCAGCTGACCGAGAACCAGTTCGTCGCGGTCCTCTCGACGAACCAGGCGCGCATCTACGGAGCGTACCCGCGCAAGGGCGCCCTCGTTCCGGGCGCCGACGCGGATATCGTGCTCTGGGACCCGGAGCTCTGCGGGGCAACCTCGTGTACAGGGACGGCGAGGTTGTGGGCGAGAGAGGCTCCGGGAGGTTCGTCGAGCGGAGCTTCAAGGCTGCGAACGTGGAGGTGAAGGTGTGAACCCGGAGGAGCTTCTGCGGAGGCACAGGGCGGTAGTCCCCGAGTGGATCGCGCTCTACTACGAGCGCCCGATGGAGCTCGTGCGCGGCGAGGGCTTCCGCGTGTGGGACTCCGAAGGCAACGAGTACCTGGACTTCTTCGGCGGGATCGTCACGACCATAAGCGGGCACAACGTGCCGGAGATCGTCGAGGCGGTCAGGGAACAGGCAGGCAAGATCCTGCACTCCTCGACCCTCTACCTCATAGAGCATCAGGTCAAGCTCGCGGAGAAGTTGATCTCGCTCTCCCCGATCTCCGGCGATCAGAAGGTCTTTTTCGTTAGCAGCGGCAGCGAGGCCAACGAGGCGGCGCTGCTCTTCGCCACGCAGCACAGGCGATCGAGCGAGATCATCGCGTTGCGCGGCTCCTACCACGGCGGCTCTTTCGGGACGATGGGGATCACGGGCCAGAACTCGTGGCGCCCAACGTCGCGCTCCGCCCTGGACATCACCTACGCGATGCCCCCGCACCATTCCTACTCCTCGCTCTACGGCACCTACGAAAAGGGTGACCCGCACTTCGCGCGCGCCTGCGCCGATGACCTGCGCAACGTCATCCAGACGGCCACCACGGGCCATGTAGCCGCCTTTATCGCCGAGCCCATACAGGGCGTCGGCGGCTTTATAGAGCTGCCCCCCGAGTACATAGTAGGGGTCAAGGAGGTCCTGGACGAGAGTGGCATCCTGTACATCTCCGACGAGGTCCAGACCGCCTTCGGCAGGACCGGCAGCCACTTCTGGGGCATACAGGAATCGGGGGTGGAGCCCGACCTGATCACGATGGCCAAGGGCCTCGGCAACGGCCTCGCCATCGGCGCCGTGATGGGGCGGGCGGAGGTCATAGACTCGATCTCCCCGAAGCTCCACATCTCGACCTTCGGCGGCAACCACGTAAGCGCCGCCGGCGCTCTTGCGAACCTGGAGTACGTCCTGAAGAACGACCTCCAGAAGAACGCCGACGAGGTCGGCGGCTACCTGAAGGACCGCCTGGCAAAGATGGCTGAGGACAGCCCGATGGTCGGCGAGGTGCGCGGGCGCGGCCTAATGCTCGCCCTTGAGATGGTCGGGCCTGACGGCGAGCCGAACCCGTCCGCCGCGGTGCGCTTCCTGCAGGCGAGCCGGGAGCGGGGCGTCCTTGTCGGCAAGGGCGGCATAAACGCGAACGCGATCCGGATCTCGCCCCCACTCACCATCACCCGCGAGGCCGCCGAGGAGGCGGCGAATGTCTTCGAGGAGGCGCTCGCGGAGGTCGCGGCCCCAGAGAGGGTGGGCTGATGTACACCCATGACGTGGACTCCCGCCGCACCGTAGAGGAGCTGAAGGAGCTCGCCGACCTCACAGGCGGCCCCGACGGTGCCCGCAGGGTGGCCTGGACGGAGGAGTGGGTCAAGGCCCGCGACTGGCTCAAGAACAAGCTCGAAGAGATAGACGGCGTCGAGGTCGAGCGCGACGAGGCGGGTAACCTCTGGGCCACCGCCCCCGGCGACTCGGAGAGGGCCGTCCTCCTCGGCGGGCACATAGACTCCGTCCCCAACGGTGGCTGGCTCGACGGCGCCCTCAACACCATCGCCGCGCTCGGGGTCATGCGGATACTCGTCCCGCAACAGCGGCCCGTCACCCTGCGGCTCGTGGACTGGGCAGACGAAGAGGGAGCGAGGTTCGGGCGGAGCCTTTTGGGATCCAGCGCCACCGCGAACGTCCTCGACCCGGACGAGGTGCGCGACCTGAAAGACAAGGACGGCGTAGCACTCCCGGACGCTCTGGCCGAGCACGGCGTGGACCTCGACCGGATGAACGAGTCGAACAGGCAACTCGAGAACGCCGCCGCGTACCTCGAGCTGCACATCGAGCAGGG
>JARDZQ010000491.1 GCA_029240775.1 Rubrobacteraceae bacterium
GTCGCGAATCTGCTCGCTGATGATTACGTTTCTTCTGATCCCTCCAAAACGAGCTAATGTCCGCTGCGAAAAGGTCTCCAGATTCCGCCGCCCTTTGCATTCTCTATAGGTCAAGGGGAAGGGTTTCTGCCTGACAAACCTTGATACGGCGCTATTCGGGCCAGAACGAGCTTGCGTAGTCAGTAGGCACCCGACCATTTCCTTCCAGAATGTGTCGCGCGAAAATCGAGAGTATGCTCCCTCAATATTTCGCTCCCTCCTCCAGACAACAAGATCGTTGTGCCTATTCTCGTTGTAAAATCTGTTGACCTTCCAGACATCGTCGTCTTCAACACGCCACAACAACCTCATGTGCTCCGCTCCTGTTCTCGTGCTGCAAGGAGATCTGTCAGCCGATGTCGCTCTCTGGCCCGTAAGCCTCGAGGCGGCTCTTGACAGAGTTCAGGAATTTCAGCGCGGCGCCGCCGTCGAGGACGCGGTGGTCGAAGGAGACCTCCACGTTCATCATGCTGCGTACGGCGATGGCGTCGTCTATCACGACGGGACGTTTGACGATGGCTTCCGCGGATAGTATCGCCGCCTGCGGGTGGTTGATAATGGGCGTCGAGACCACACTACCGAGGGCGCCGGGGTTGTTGACGGTGAAGGTGCCGCCCGAGATGTCTTCGGTACCGAGCTGGCGGTCGCGGGCGCGCCGCACGAGGTCGTCGATCTTGCGGGCGAGCCCGACGAGGTTCAACTCGTCAGCGTCGGTGATGACGGGCACGATGAGGGCGTCTTCGAGGTCGACAGCTACGCCGACGTTTATGCGCTTTCTGAGGATTATGCGGTCCTCGTCCCAGACCGAGTTGAGAACAGGATGCTCCCTGAGGCTCTCGACGACCGTCCTTACGATGAACGGCAGGTAGGTTAAGTTTATACCTTCGCGCTCGGCGAAGGCGGCCTTCTCCCGCTCGCGCAGCGCGGCGAGCCCGCTCACGTCCACCTCGACCATGGTCCAGGCGTGCGGTGCCTCGCGCTTGCTCGCTGACATGCGGTTGGCTATGGCCCTCCTGATGCCACTCAGGTCCTCGACGCGGTCGCCCTCGTAGACGGGCACACGCTCGATCTCCGGTTCGGGTTCCGCGAAGGCTTCCCGCTCTTCCTGTAGTCCAGGCGGCGCGTACTGCTCCTCCTGTTCTTCTATGTAGCCTTCGATGTCTTTCCTGGTTACGCGTCCTCCCGTGCCCGTGCCTGGGATCTCCGCTATCTCCACGCCGTGCTCCTCGGCGATCCGCCGGACGACCGGTGAGGAGCGGGTGAGGCGCAGTGTCTCGGCGTCCTCTATCTCGCCGCGCCCTTTGCCATCGCTGTCTGCGCGGGCGACGGCTCGCTGTCTCTCTGTATCCCGTGCTGCAGGCTGGGCTTCCGTGCCCGAGGCCGGGAACTCTTCCGTGGGAGAGCCCGCAGCGACGTTCTCCTGTGGCGGGGCTTCAGCGGCGGGGGAATCACCGTCGTCGGCGACGAGTGCGATCTCGGTCCCCACGTCGACCGTCGAGCCTTCGGAGACCAGGAACTTCTCGATCGTGCCTGCCACGGGCGAGGGTAACTCGGCGTTGACCTTGTCCGTGTCCACCTCGGCGAGGGGCTCATCTATCTCCACCTCGTCGCCTTCTGACTTGAGCCAGCGGGTTATTGTGCCCTCTGTCACGCTCTCACCGAGTTGCGGCATCGTTACCGGTTTAGCCACGGCCCCTCCTCTAGTAGCGCGCCAGCTCGAGCATGGCTTCTTCTATCTTCTCCGCCGATGGCACGAAGCGGTCCATCATGGGGCGGGCGAAAGCCGCCGCGGGCACGTCGGGCGCCCCGAGGCGCATCACGGGCCCATCGAGCCACTCGAACGCCTCGCGCGCCACGATGGCCGCTATCTCTCCCGAAACCGATCCCGTCAGGTTAGCCTCGGAGATCACCAGTACCTTGCCGGTCTTCTTCGCCGAGTCCAGGATCTTCTCCCTGTCCAGCGGATAAAGTGTTCTAGGCTCTACGACCTCGGTCTCTATACCGTGCTCTTCGGAGAGCTTCTCGGCTACTTCCAGGGCCATGTAGAGCATGAGTCCGTAGGCGACGACCGTGATCTCCGTGCCCTGGCGGTGGACGCGGGCCTCGCCGAGGGGGACCTGGTGATCTTCGTCGGGAACCTCCTCTTTTATGAGGCGGTAGGTACGTTTGTGTTCGAGGAAGAGGACGGGGTTGGGATCTCGAATGGCGCTCTTGATCATAGCCTTGGCGTCGGCGGGGAACGTCGGCGCGACCACCTTGAGGCCTGGTGTATTGCAGAACCAGGCTTCGATGCTCTGGGAGTGGTAGAGGGCGCCGCCGGGCACGACACCGTAGGGAGCCCGGATGGTTAGGGGGCAATTCCAGTCACCGTTCGAGCGGTAGTGGAACTTGGCCGCCTCGTTGACGATCTGGTCGAACGCCGGCGGGATAAAATCCGCGAACTGTATCTCGGCCACGGGGCGCATCCCGTTAACCGACAGGCCTATGGCCGAGCCCACGATCAGGCTCTCAGCCAGCGGCGTGTCCATCACCCTCGCAGT
>JARDZQ010000034.1 GCA_029240775.1 Rubrobacteraceae bacterium
CGGTGCTGCCGCCTGTTCAGGTCGGGCAGGAGTGGCGCGTGGCGAAGGTCGGCGTAAAGGAGGGGGAGACCAAGCCGCCGCCGCGGTACTCGGAGTCTGCACTTCTCGGGGCGATGGAGACTGCCGGGAAGTTCGTCGAGGACGAGGAGCTGCGGCAGGCAATGAAGGAGAGCGGGCTCGGGACGCCGGCGACGAGGGCGGCGATCATCGAGCGGCTCATAAAGGTAGGCTACGTGGAGCGCGAGAAAAAGGCGCTCGTCCCGACGCAGAAGGGTCGGGCCCTGATCTCGCTCCTGAGGGAGAGCCCGCTCTCCTCCCCCGAGCTAACCGGCCAGTGGGAGAGGCGCCTGGCAGAGATGGAGCGCGGCGTACAGCGCCGCCCGGACTTCATGTCCGACATAAAGGGATTCACCGTCTCGCTCGTCGAGGGCGTGCGCACGATGGAGGGGGAGAGGCTGGCCTCCCGCAGCCGCGAGCCGCTGGGAGTGTGCCCCAAGTGCGGATCTCCGGTCGTCGAGACGAAGAAGGCGTACTCATGCTCCGCCTGGAAGTCGAGCGGCTGCGACTTCGCCATCTGGAAGCAGGTCTCGGGCAAGCGCCTGAGCGAGGCCCAGGCAAAGCAACTGCTTGTGAAAGGACGCACCGGCCAGCTCAAGGGCTTCAGGAGCAAGGCCGGGAAGCCTTACTCCGCCGCGTTGAAGCTGGATGGAGACCACAGGGTGCGGCTGGAGTTCGACCGGCGCTAGCAGCGCTCCTGGATCAGGGTGGAGGGTTGCGCAATGGTCCGCTCTGACGGCACTGGAAGACGTTCTCGGGGTCGCGGCCACGCTTGATACAGACCAGGCGACCGAGGTTGGCACCGTAGTGGGCGTGTGCCCAGTCAGACTGTGAGCGATCGATAAAGTTCTGGTAGGAGTACTCCGTCGTGTATGGTCGCCTGGGTCGAGGAGTTCGCCTGCTCAGTGCTGTGTGAATCGCTGCTGGCCCGGGAGCTGTCGATGGCCAGGAGGAACTTCGAGTCGCGATACACGTACGCGGTCTTCTCTCTGAGGACGAGTGAGACGGCACCGCCGAGAGCGAACATAGCGAAGCCTCCACCATCCTCGTTCGAGCTTCCCGGCCAGCTGGCGACATGCCGGAGTAACTCCACGATTCCCTGTTCGGGCAATGCCTTCTGGACATAGGTCGACTTGACTCGAGAGCGATCGGTCGGCGTGTTGTGAAAGAAATAGTCCTTCGCCTGCCAGAAACTCTTGTCCTCGATGACGCTCTTCGTTGGCTCCGCCGACGGGTTTTGCCTTCGCCGTCCGTCAGCTTTAAATGTTAATGTGGCAGGTGAACTTGCCGATACGCCACACGGCCTTTCTCAGGAGAACTCGCGCGAAAACAGACCCCGGGAGAACTGTATTCACCCGGCACCGTAGCAAGTACAGACGTTCTCCGAAAGAACCAAGGCGCCCCGGTGTGTTTCTTCTCTTAGCCGTTTATGTCTCTTGGGGTTAAACTCTCTGGCGTATGAGAGCTATTATCGTCGGGGCCGGCCTGGCTGGCCTCACCTGCGCGAAAGTGTTGTCCGAGCGCGGAGCCCACGTGACCGTGTTCGAGGCGTCCGACGGCGTCGGCGGCCGGGTCCGCACCGACGCCGTGGACGGCTTCCTCCTCGACCGCGGCTTCCAGGTGTACTTCACGTCCTACCCGGTCGCGAGGCGCCACCTGGACCACGCGAAGCTCGACTTCCGCTCCTTCGACCCGGGCGCGATCGTGCACCGGGAAGGCAAGAGGACCGTCCTCTCGGATCCCGTGCGCGACCCGAAGGCGCTCGTTCCGTCGCTGCTCTCAGATGCGGCGACCTTCCCGGACAAGCTCCGCACGGCCGCTCTGGCGGCCAGAGCTCTCTCGGGAACGGCCGCTACCGCCAGCGGGGAGGACGGCGAGGCCGACACCTCGACGCTGGAGTACCTCAGGGCTTTGGGTCTCTCGGAGCGGTACATAGATTCTTTCTACAGGCCGTTCTACGGCGGGGTCTTTCTGAGCCGGTCGCTCTACACCTCCTCGCGCGTCTTCCGCTTCACGTTCCGTATGCTCGCCACAGGCAAGACGGTCGTCCCGGCGAAGGGGATGGCGGAGATCCCCACACAGCTCGCCTCCCACCTGCCGACCGACTCGATACTGCTCGCCAGCCCCGTAGAGGCGCTGCTGCGCGAGGGCGACCGGGTCGCGGGCGTAAAGGTAAAGGGACGAGAATACGAAGCCGACGCCGTGGTAGTCGCGACCGATGCCCCGGCGGCGGGAAAGCTCACAGGGGAGGCCGTGCCCGAGGGTTCCGTCGGGGAGGTGTGTCTGTACTACGAGACCAGCGGCATCGGGAGCGGGAAGAAGGTAGTGCTCAACGCCGAAGAGGACGCCTTCGTCAACAACGCCGTGGAGATCAGCGCCGTCTCCGAGCGCTACGCCCCGGACGAAAGGCACCTGCTCTACGCCGTCACCCTTGGAGGCTTCGACCTACCGGACGACGAACTGCACCGCAGGGCCATCGGGGACCTCTCTCGACTGTACCCGGAGGGTGACTTCAGACCATTGGGGCTGCGGCGCATCCCCTACGGCCAGTTCGCCCAGCCCGCGGGGATCCACGACAGTCTGCCGCCAAACCGCACGGCGACGCCCGGCCTCTTCCTCGCCGGCGAGTACACCGAGGACTCCTCCATAAACGGTTCGATGCTCTCAGGGGAGAGGGCCGCCGGGGAGGTGCTCGCGTCGTGATGAACGGGACCCCGGCCCTCAAGGTCGAGAAGCTCAGGAAGACGTACTCGACGGGTGTCCTGGCGCTGGACGGCGTCTCTCTAGTGGTCGAGGCGGGCAGGTTCTTCGGGCTCCTCGGGCCGAACGGCGCGGGCAAGACCACGCTCATAAACAGCGTCGTCAGCCTGGCGCGGCCGGATTCCGGGAGCGTCGAGGTCTTCGGGCGGGATGCTTACGAGGAGTTCAGGGAGGCGCGGCGCATGATCGGGGTCTCCCCCCAGGAGATAAACCTGGACAAGTTCCTGACCGTCGAGGAGACGCTGCTCTTTCACGCCGGCTACTACGGCGTCCCGAAAGCCAAGGCGCGGGAGAGGGCCGGGGAGCTTCTCGAGCGCTTCGCGCTCACGGATAAGCGCAAGCAAAGGGTCAACACACTGTCCGGCGGGATGAAGCGGCGCGTGCTCTTCGCGAGGGCGCTAATGCACGACCCTAAAGTGTTGTTCCTCGACGAGCCGACCGCCGGGGTTGACGTCGAGCTGCGCTACAAGCTGTGGGGCTACATCCGAGAGCTGAATCATAATGGTCTGACTATTCTATTAACGACGCACTACCTCGAAGAGGCGGAGGCGCTGTGCGAGGAGATAGCGCTCATAAACGGCGGAAAGATAGCCGCCCACGGGACGAGCGAGGAACTCAAAGAACACTACAACGCGGCGAGCATAGAAGAGGTCTACCTCAAGGTGGTCGGGCGTGATCTTAGCGGATAGGCCGTTCCGGACGCTGCTGAGTCGGGAGATCTTGCGCTTCACGCGCGTCTGGGTGCAGACCCTGATTCCTCCGCTCCTTACCTCCATCCTGTACCTGGTCGTCTTCGGCATCGCTCTGGGCGCGCGCATAAAGCAGATAGAGGGTATACCGTACCTTGAGTACATACTCCCCGGCGTCGCGCTGATGAACCTCGTCACCGGCTCCCAGATGAACTCCTCGTGGTCGGTCTTCGACGCCAAACGCGAGAGGTACATAGACGAGGTCCTCATCGCCCCGATGAGCAATCTGCAGATAGCGCTCGCCTACTCGTTGGGCGGCACGCTGCGCGGCGTCCTGATGGGAGCCGGTGTGCTCCTGATCGGCGCGCCCTTCGTCGGGATAGGGATCGCTCACCCAGGACTCCTGCTCCTGATCGGGATTCTCTCCGCCTTCGCCTTCTCCGCCCTTGGCACGATGGTAGGCGCCCTTGCGACCAGGATCGAGCACATCTCGTTCCTCACCAGCGTCGTCATCCAGCCCCTGGCTTTCCTGGGCGGCGTCTTCTACTCGGTCGGGATGCTGCCTGAGGCCCTGAGAATTGCGACGCTCTTCAACCCGATCTTCTACACCGTCGACGCGGCTCGCTACGCTACCCTCGAGGTCTCCGACCTGAACCCCTACCCGACCATCGCCGTGGTCTTCCTCATCGCCGTCCTCGCCTTCTGCGGAGCCTGGTGGGCTATTAGCCGTGGCCCGAATCTCCGCTACTAAGAACCCCACGACCCGGGAGGCCTGGACCTTCGTCCTGATCTCCTTCGCCCTCTCGCGTCTGCTGTTTCTGGGCGCGGGAGTTCTTGCCACGTCGTACCTCCCGCCAGCTGACCCGGCAGGTGACCCTCTGGAGCCACCCGGCTTCCTGAGTTACTGGGCCCACTGGGATGGGGCCTGGTACTCGCAGATAGCGGTCGAGGGTTACGGCGAGATGGCTGCGCCGGCATCCACCGCCTTCTTCCCTCTGTACCCGATGCTCGTGAGGCTCGGGACCGTTTGGGGGGGAGGACCGGTTTTGTGGGGGGTTCTGATCTCATTAGTTGCTACCCCCTTTGCGCTGTTCTTTCTCTACCGGATCGCGGAGAGGCTGCACGACACACGCGCCGCCCGAGCCGCTACGCTCGCCCTCGCGTTCTTCCCGACGGCCTTCTTCCTGAACGCCGTGTACTCCGAGGCGCTCTTTCTAGCTCTCGCCACGGGCGCGGTGTGGGCAGCCCTCGTGCGCCGCAACCTCTTGCTAGCCGGAGTCTTCGGCGCGCTGGCCGCCGCGACCCGTAACCTCGGGGTGATCCTCGTGTTGCCGCTCTTTCTGGAGTGGCTGCGCCACAGGCGCGAGTTCGGCCCCAGCGCTCTCGCCGGTATAGCCCTGGTCCCTGCAGGCTTCCTGGCCTACGCCGGGTTCCTGTGGGCGCGCTTCGGGGACCCGCTCGTCTCCGCCCGCCAGCAGGAGGAACACTGGGGACGAGAGCTGGCGAACCCCTTTGCGACGCTCAGGGAAGCCTGTCAGGCGGCGAGAGACGGAACGAAATACCTGCTCGACCCTGGTACGCTCTTTCTCAGTCCCTCCGCCACACCGACCCTCGAAGCCTCGAACGCGCTCAACCTCGCGGTCCTCGCTCTCTTTCTGATTCTCCTGGTCATCGGGCTCTTCGTCCTGCCGCGGGGGCTCTCGCTCTATGCCCTCGTCGTGGTTCTGCTGCCTCTCCTCACTCCTGCGCCTTCCTTACCTCTCATGAGCTTGCCGCGCCTCCTGCTCGGCGCGTTCCCCATCTTCCTCGTCCTTGGCTACCTCCTCTCACGCAGCAGGCCCGCGCTCGTCCTCTACCTTCTACTCAGCACCGGCACGGGCGTCGCGCTCACCGTGTTGTTCACGACGTGGCGGTGGGTAGCCTAGAGCTTGTCAGCATTTCAGCCTTCGTCTTCTTGCTGACAGGCTGACAAGTCGCCGAAGGCGCCGTTCTCTAGTTCGAGCGGCGGGCGTCGAGGAGGAGAAGCGCGATTAAGGCTACCTCGATGATTTTGTCTACGTATCCGATCGGGGTGCGCGCCCCGACGATGATCCAGAGTAAGATCGTGAGCGCTGTGTAGCCGATCAAAGCCCAACGCGCGATGCGTCGGTAGCGCTGGATTCGTGGTATCGGCACGAATAGAGCCACGAGCAACGCCAGGTATCCGAGGCCGTTGAGGATAAACACGGGGTCCGGGAAGTTGAGCTGGAGGTGGATCAGGGCGGTGGCGAGCGTGAGCCCGACTATGCCAGCCCGCAGCGCATTATGAGTGGTCGTCTGTGTCGTCGTCATGGCGGTTATTCTCCGGGTCTCGGGGGTACGTCGGATTCGATGGCGGGCCGTGTCGCGAAGCTGCGCTTTTCGGTCAGGGAGCGACGCTCCGGCAGCAGGGCTATCGCTGCCGCCAGCAGCGCAAGAGTGGCGAGCAGGGCCCCGATCCAATACGGCGCAGGGACGCCGAGGCGCTCGAAGGCGAGGCCCGCCATCACCGGCCCTACTACGAGCGTGACGCTGATCACGGCCTGCAAACCTCCCATGACCCTTCCCTGCTCCCTCCCGGAGACCCGTCGCGAGACGAGGGCTGTGAGCGCCGGGATGGCGAGCCCGACCCCAACCGCCAGCAAGCCCACGACCGGGTAGAGGAGCGGACCATAGGGGACGACGGCTGTGAGCCCGAGGCCGAACGCCATGACGCAGAGCCCGCCCAGCAGGAGCCTCCCCTCGCCGAAGCGCGGCTGCAGCCGCCCGACGAGCAACCCCTGCGTCAGCACGGCGCAGACGCCGACGAAGGCGAAGAAGAAGGCGTTGGACGGAGCGTCCCACCCGAAGCGCGCGTTGGAGAAGAGCGGGAAGTTGGTAAGCAGCCCGGCGAAGGAGAGGTTGAGGAAGAGGACCGCGAGCAGGAACCACCGGATCTCCCGGATAGCGAGCACCCCGCGTAGCTGCGAGAGGGGGTTGAGACGACTTAGCGGTGTCGGAACGCGTAGCCTGGCGGGGAGGGACTCCGGCAAGACGAAGAAGCCGAACGCCGCGTTGCAGAGTGCAAGCGTGGCCGCTGCGAAGGCCGGGGCGTGGAGCGAGAAGAGGCTGAGGAAGCCGCCGAGGGCCGGGCCCGCCATCAGCCCGAGCCCGAAAGCGGCCCCGATCAGTCCTAGCCCCCTGGCGCGGTCGTTCGGCGAGGTGCTGTCCGCTATGTACGCCTGGGCGGTCGCCTGGGTGCCGCCGGCTGCGCCGGCCAGCACGACGGCCGCGAAGAGCAACGAGAGCGTCTCGGCCAGCCCGAGCAGAAGGTAGGCGAAGGACGCGCCGAGCAGGCAGACGACAAGGACAGCACGGCGCCCGGTGCGGTCCGATAGGCCGCCCAGGAACGGGCCGCCCACGAACTGCATGGCGGCATACATCGAGCCGAGCAGGCCGACGAGCGCCGCACCGGCGGCGTACTCCCGCGCGTAGAAAGGTAGGAGTGGTATCACGAGCCCGTAGCCGACCATGTCAACGAAGACCGTGACGAAGATAAAGGCTAGCGGCGGCCAGCGAAGCCGGCGCCCGGATGCTAGTCTGGCTCGCACCGTTTGATCAGGCGCCGCGTCTCTCCTACCACGGACTCCCTGACGTTCATGTTCCCGGCACGCACGGGCTGACCGAACGCGATCCTCGTGGTCACGTTGCGCAGCGCGGGCGTCAGCATCTGGAGCGTCGCCGCGAGCCACTCGCGGTCGCGCCCCTGACGGCGGATGAAGGTCAGGGGGTTGCGCAGGGCGGTGGGGGAGAGCACCCCGCAGACGACCGCGGGGACCACCGTGAGGTCGGCCACCAGCCGCGCGAAGAGGTCGAGGCTCTCGGACCAGCGCTCGAGCGCCTCCACGGCGCCGGGAAGCACCGTCGGGTCCGGCTCTATCCTCCCGCCGGGGAAGGTTAGTACCGCCCCGCCACGCCTCAGGTGCCGCGCAGCACTCCGGACCGCCCCGAGCCGCCCCGGCGACTCTTCGGGGACGGGGATCAGATACCGCGAGGTGTGGGGGAGCGCCGCGAGGAGCGGCCTACGCGCGGCCATCACGCGCAGATCACTCCTCGGTACGGTGGCGAAGAGGGCGAGAGAGTCGGCCAGACCGGGATGGTTCGCCGCGAGCAGCACGGGACCCTCCAGCGGGATATTCTCCCTTCCTTCGACAACGACGCTCCGCGCCATCCTCTCCAGCCCCCACGCTCCGCCCGCGGCGAGTCCCGACTCGCCCACGATCTCGTCGTAGGTCGCGACCTGGCGCGCGAGACGCTCGGCCGGGACCCGGGCGAGAAGCTCCAGCGGACGTAGCTCCGCGCTCAACCCGAAGGCTTCGAGCAGCTCGTCCGCACACAGCTGCGTGAGGGTCTCGACGCGCTCCGGGCGTCCCGGCTCAGGCTCGTGTACCGGGGTCACCGTGGGTAGTTGAGAGACGTTATCCAACGCTGTGCGTCCTTGGCATCGCTACTTCACCTTACCAGTATGGCGGCGGCAGAGGCATTGTTCATCGTACAAATGGACTAATTTTGCTGGTCCTGGAGGACCGGTTCGAAGTAGCCGGGGCGTTCTCACACCGATTTATACGCGCCCTGAGCTCCGGGCGGTTCGTCGTGTGTGGATCTCTCAGGCGCCACCTTCGTCGCGGCGGCGCAGGATCTCGACGGCAGAGGCCGCGAGCACGGTGCCGCCGAGCCTGACGTGGGGCTTGGCGACACTGACCCGGACCGCCTCCACCGCCGGGAACTCCTCCACTACCGCTGCGGCTATCCTCTCGGCGACCGTCTCGGTCAGGTTGACGGGCGGGCCCTCGACGATCTCCTTCGCCCTCTGGTGAACCTGGCCGTAGTCAACGGTCTGCGAGAGGTCGTCGGAGCGGCCCGCGGGGCGCAGGTCGAGGCGGAGCTCGACGGACACGACGAAGGGCTGGCCCAGCTCACGCTCTGCCGGCAGCGTGCCGTGCCGGCCGTGGAAGACCATGCCTTCGAGCAGGATGCTGTCTCCGGAATATCTCTCGCCATGATCCATCCGGGGCAGTATAAGGGGACGTAAGTAATCGTGCGTGGCCGGAGGCGTGCTAACCTGTTCGCAAGACACGAGGAGGCTGTGATCGTTCGTCCCACCGTTACCGTGAGCTACGCGCAGACCCTCGACGGCCGCCTGGCCGCCGCGAACGGATCTTCGCGTTGGATCAGCTCCCCCGACTCGCTCCGCTTCGCCCACCAGCTACGCGCCGAGCACGACGCGGTGGCGGTCGGCGCCGGCACCGCGTGCAACGACGATCCTCGTCTGACGGTTCGCCTGGTTCCCGGCGACGACCCTTTGCGCGTCGTCGTGGACAGCGCCCTTCGCACCCCGCTCTCCGCTGCTGTCCTTGCGAACGGAGCCGCGAAGGGCACAGTTCTCGCCGTCACGGACCGCGCCCCCGACGAGCGATGCGCGGAGGCCGAGTCTCTCGGCGCGACCGTCCTGAGGCTTCCGGCGAGCGGTGAGGGCAGGGTGGACCTCGACGCCTTGCTCTCCGGGATGCACTCTTTAGGCGTTCGCTCCGTCATGGTGGAGGGAGGGGCGGCCCTGATCACCTCCTTCCTCTGCGAGCGGCTGGTGGACCGCCTCGCCGTCTGCATCGCGCCGAAGATCCTGGGCCGCGGCATCGAGGCCGTGGGCGACCTTGGCATCTCCGACCTGACGGACTCCCTGATGCTCACAGACACCGCCGTCACCCCCTACGGCGTGGACCTCGTCATCGACGGCCGCGTCGAGTACCCGAACGACCGCCGGTGAGCGCCGAACCTTGCCCGCCTGGATGGCTCGACGCCCGCGCCGTCTGGTTCGCCGCACCGCGTACGGCCGAGCTGCGCCGGGAGCGGGTGCCACCCCCCGGACCCGGCGAGGTCCGCGTCCGCTCCGTCGTCTCCGCTATAAGCCACGGGACCGAGATGCTCGTATACCGCGGCGAGGTCCCGGAGGGCACCGCGCTCGACCTGCCCACCTTCGCCGGCGACTTCTCCTTCCCGATCAAACACGGCTACGCGACCGTCGGTCGGGTCCTCGACTCGGGCGCCGGGCACCTCTCGCCGGGCGACCTCCTCTTCGTCCACCACCCGCACCAGGAGGTCTTCACCGTCGCGGCCGACCTCCCCGTGCGTCTCATCAACGGCACCGACCCCACGACCGGCGTCTTCTTCGCCAACCTGGAGACCGCCCTGAACGTCGTTCACGACACCCCTCTTCGCCTCGGCGAGACGGCGCT
>JARDZQ010000492.1 GCA_029240775.1 Rubrobacteraceae bacterium
GCGCCGGTGGATGCGCGCGAAGCTCTTGGCGATGACGGCCCGGATGCCGAGGTGCAGCGGGGCTAGGGCCGCGTGCTCCCGGCTCGAGCCCTGCCCGTAATTGTGTCCGCCGACTATGAAGCCCGGGGCCATCTCCTGGGCCTTCTTGTGGTACTCGGGGTCGAAGCGGCGGAAGGTGAAGCGTGAGATCTCCGGCACGTTCGAGCGGAACGACATGACCTCCACCCCATCGGGCGCGAGGTCACCGGTCGAGATGTCGTCCTCGACGAGGATGGTAACCGTGCCCTCGAGCGAGTCTGGCAGCTCCGGAGCCTCCGGCGGCGGCTTGATGTTCGGTCCGCGCGGGATCTCGATCCCCGAAGCCTCTTCCTCCGGCGCGGGGTCGAGGATCTGCCTATCATCTACCGCCGGATCGGCCGGGGCCTCGGGCAAATCCGGGTACTCCCCGAGCTCGCGGGGGTCCGTGATCACGCCCCGCAAGGCCGTCGCCGCCGCCGTGGACGGGCTCGTGAGGTAGACCTGGTCTGTCGGCGTCCCCGAGCGGCCGGGGAAGTTCCGGTTGAAGGTCCTGACGCTGACCGAGTCTGACGGCGGGGCCTGGCCCATCCCGACGCACGGGCCGCACACCGGCTCGAGCATCCGCGCTCCTGCGCGCACGAGATCGGAGTAGACGCCGGTCTGGGCAATGGAGTCGAGGATCTGCCTGCTCCCCGGCGTCACGGTCATGACGAGCCCGGGATAGACGGTCTCGTCCCTCAAGACGGCGGCCGCGACCGCGAGGTCCTGGAAGCCGGAGTTGACGGAGCTGCCGATGCAGACCTGCGCCGCCCTGGTCCCGGCGACCTCGCTGACCGGGACGACGTTGCCGGGCGAGTGCGGCCTGGCGATGAGCGGTTCCAGCTTGTCCAGCTCGATGTGCTCGCGCTCGTCGTAGTCCGCGCCCTCGTCGGCGGAGAGCTCGGTGAAGTCGTCGGGGCGCTGCTGCATCTCGAGCCACTCGCGGGTGCGCTCGTCCGAGGGGAAGATGCCCGTGGTGGCGCCCAGCTCGGCGATCATGTTGCAGATGGTGGTCCGCCCCGTGACGTCTATGTTCGCCACGCCGGGGCCGTAGAACTCGAAGATCCTCCCGAGCCCACCCCGCACGCCGCGCCGCCGCAACAGCTCCAGGATAACGTCCTTCGGCGTCACCCAGTCCTGGAAGTCTCCCGTCAGCTCGACGCCGACGACCTTCGGCGCCGGGGTCTCGAAGGGCTGGCCAGCCATGACGAGCGCCACGTCGAGTCCGCCGGCCCCGATGGCGATGGAGCCTAAAGCGCCAGACGAAGTGGTGTGGGAGTCGGCTCCGATGAGGGTAGCCCCTGGTCTCGCGAAGCGCTCGACGTGCAGGTAGTGGCAGATGCCGTTGCCGGGCCGCGAATAGTACATGCCGTATTTCGCTGCGAAAGCCTGCAAGAAGCGGTGATCGTCGGGGTTCTTGAAGTCGAGCTGGATGATGTTGTGGTCAACGTACTGGACGGCGAGGGGCACCTGGACCCGCTCCACCCCCATCCGCTCGAACTGCAGGCAGGCCATCGTTCCGGTCGCGTCCTGCAAGAGCGTCTGGTCTATCCCGAGGCCCACCTCCTCACCCGGCTCGAGCGAACCACTCACCATGTGTTCCTTGAGGATCTTGGCGACCAGATTCTCCGCCATCAGCGCACCACCCCCGGAAGACGCGTACTACTCCATTCTACACAGCCGCCCAACGAAGGTAGCGGCGCGAAGGGTCTTCCTAGCCGCGCGCGATGCGCTGGTAGACCGCGCGGTACCTGCGGATAGCCTGCCGCAGCTCCTCGGTGGTCTCCTCCTCTGATCCGCCTTCCGAAGTCCTGCCGGCCACGACGTCGGCGCGGATGCGACGGGCCTCCCTGTAGTCGTCGGCGACGTCGGGGTGCATCACGGCGAGGCTGCGCTCGGTCTCCGCGTCGCTCTGGGAGGGATCGGAGACGAAGTTGCGCTCCTCGAGTATCTCCATGACGGTCCGGTCGGCCAGCTCTATGGACCTGCTCGGGTTCTCCACGAAGACCCGCTCGACCTCCCCCCACCGCTCCTCGTAGCGTCCCCGACTCTCCTCGGAGAGCGGCTCCACCCGCCGCTCGACCTGTCCTCTGCGCTCCCTGAGCTCCCTCTCGGCCTCCTCCTCAGAGCCGCGCTCCTGCGTGGTCCGCTCGTACTCGCTCCCGAACTCCTCCCTCGTCCGCTCCCGCTGCTGCTCGCTCCGCTGCGCGCGCCTCCGGCGCGAAGCAAAGAAGATCGCGAGCAGCAGGATCACCACCACCGCCACCACGATGATGATTATCAGGGTCGTAGTACTCACCCGTCCTCCTCCCGTCGAGTCGTCTAGGCAGCACTATTCCCCGAAACGCAACTTCAGTAACGTCCGCCGCCCCTTCGCGAGGCTGTATGCTCCGTGCGTGACGCTGCTACCCGTCGCTCTGCTGTCGGGAGAGGATCTGCTTGCCACCACCCTCTACGGGTGGGCCATGCTCGTCGGCATCGCCCTCGCAGACCTGCCCGCAGCCTCCTCCGTAGCCA
>JARDZQ010000493.1 GCA_029240775.1 Rubrobacteraceae bacterium
TTCAGGTTGGCGGAGGGGGCTATCCCGATGGCGCCGCAGATAGCCGCCGTCACCTCCGAGAGTATGTCGCCGAGCAGGTTGGAGCCCACTACAACGTCGAAGCGCTCGGGGTCGAGCACGAGACGGGCGGCCAGGGCGTCGGCGTGCATGAGGGAGGCCTCGACCTCCGGGTACTCCTCGCCGACCTCGCGGAAGACCTCGTCGAAGAACGGCATGGTTATGCTGATGCCGTTGGACTTCGTCGCCCCGACCAGGAGCCCGCGCCTTCCCTTCGCTTCCTCGTACGCGTAGCGCACGATCCGCTCGACCCCGCGGCGGGTGAAGACGCTCTCCTGGATGACGACCTCGTGCGGCGTACCCCCGAACATGCGGCCGCCGGAGTCCGAGTACTCGCCCTCGGTATTCTCCCGGACCAGGGTCACGTCGAGGTTTCCCGGATTCGCCAGCGGGCTCTCGACGCCGCGCAAAAGGCGCGCCGGGCGCAGGTTCACGTACTGGTCGAAGGTCCGGCGGATCGGGAGGAGGAGATTCCACAGAGAGACATGGTCCGGGACCGTCGGCCAGCCCACGGCTCCGAGGTAGATAGCGTCGAAACCCGCGAGGGTATCGAGTCCGTCCTCAGCCATCATCCGGCCGTGCTCCAGGTAGTACTCACAGCCCCAGGCAAAGCGTGTGAAGCTCAATCGCTCTGCGGCATCACTCGCGGCCTCGAGAACCCTGATTCCCGCTTCGACGACCTCAGGCCCTATACCATCCCCCCCGATAACGGCGATCCTGCTCTGTTCCATCACGTCCGTCCTCCCATTTCACATTCTGAAGACCATGCTACCAATCCGGTTCAGTTTGCCGCCGAAAGGGTTATCATAAGGGTTCTGGTAAGAGGAGGTCTGGGATGGACGAGAAAGGCGCCGGACGGCATGGGGAACCCGCCGAGGAGCTGGACAGGCTCGCGCGCGAGTCCTACAAGGAGGCCGTGGACCGGGCCTTCGAGGCTCAGAAGAGCGGCATACGGCTTTCGAGGAGGTTCTTCGAGAACTGGGTAGAGACCCTCGAGGACCATGCCGAGCTGAACCGACGCACGATGCAGGGCATCACCGAGCTGGTGCGGGAGCAGCGCGAGGTCTTCCGGGAGCTCTCGCACGAGTCGCTCGATGCCTACGACGGCTTCGTGGATTCGCTCTCCACCTACTACGACGAGGTTGCTGAGGAGTCCGAAGACTAGCCAGACCCTTCAAGAATTTCCCCGATCTTGCTCCGCGGGCTTGAAGGCGGACCGGTCGTTGTTTAGTGTTTAGATTTGTGTAGAGCAGCGCGAGCGTAATACGGAGATCCATCACCCTCATGCAGGAGGAACAGCTCCCAGAAGGCGTACCCCGGAGAGAGACCGGCAGGAGCCTCGATCATGTGAACCCTATGGCGGCCGGGATCCTGAAGCGCAACGGGATCAAATCCTGGACCAAGCCGGCCCCTTCGCTCTACCCGCACCAGTGGAGCTGGGACAGCGCGTTTATCGCGCTGGGTCTGGCGCACGTGGACAACAGGCGCGCCAGAGACGAGCTCGAGTCGCTCTTCGCGAGCCAGTGGGCTACCGGCAAGGTACCCCACATCGTCTTCGACCCCGAGGCCCCGCCCAGAAGCTACTTCCCCGACGCCGAGCGTTGGAACTCCTCCGCGCTCTCCCGGGACGCTCCCTCGGGCTCCCACACGAGTGGCCTGTGCCAGCCGCCGGTACACGCCATAGCCGTCCGGCGTATCTGGGAGACCTCCCGCGGCAAGGAAGCGGAGCGGGTCGAGCGCGCGAGGCGCTTCCTGCGCGCCAACTACCCTCGCCTGTTCGCCTGGCACCGCTACCTGGCGACCGCGCGTGACCCGGAGGGCTCGGGGCTCGTGACGATCTACCATCCCTGGGAGAGCGGCACGGACAACTCTCCACGCTGGGATGACGCTCTGGAGAGCATAGAGGTCGGAAACCTGCCGCCCTACACTCGCTACGACCTGCAGCATGTCGCGGACCCCTCGCACCGCCCCAGCAACGAGGAGTACGACCGCTACCTGTGGCTCCTGGAGCTCCTCAAGAGGGAGCGTTACGACGAGGCGGAGATCTACGACTCTCACCCGTTCCTGGTGAAGGACGTGCTCTCGAGTGCCATCCTGGTGGCGGCCAACGAGGCATTGCGCGAGATAGCGCGTGTGGTTGAGGCCCCCGAGGAGGATGTGGCGCTGATAGAGGCCTGGATCTCTCGCGGGCGCGCGGGTCTCGATGAGCAGTGGGACCCGGACCTCCGGCTCTGCCTCGACCGCGACGTGCTCACGGGGAAACCACTGCGCGTCCGCACGATAGCCGGCTTCGCGCCGCTTATCGCCGGTGGCCTCACCGAAGAGCGCCTGGCGGAGCTGCTCGAGGTGCTTGACTCCCCGGCTTTCGCAGGTAACCCTGACCTGCACCGACCGCTTCCGCCCTCCACGAGCCCCGACGAGCCGGCCTTTCACTCCCGCAGCTACTGGCGGGGACCCGTCTGGCCGGTCGCGAACTGGCTGTTGTGGTGGTCTTTGATCCGCGCCGGCGAG
>JARDZQ010000494.1 GCA_029240775.1 Rubrobacteraceae bacterium
CGGGTTGGGCACAGGACCCCGCGCGAAGTCGGCCGCTATCTTACCTACCACCCTGGTCTGCTCGGGCGTCAGGACGCCGCCAGGGATTTTGATCCGCATCATGAAGGCGTCGCCGCCCTGCTTCTGCGGGTAGATGCCCACCCACTTCAACCGCTCGACCTCGCCAGGGACAGCGTCCATGGCTGAGAGGTCTTTCGAGTAGGTCTCTATTATCGCCCCATAGACCTCTAGGGGATGTCGCTCCTGCTTGATCTTCTCGACCTTGTTCAGGGTCTTGTCTTTCCTGAGGTATCTCATGTGTAGAACCTGCTCTTTTGACGAGTGAATCTCTGAAGTTCAGGCGCCCGCGCGGCTGATCTTGCCGCCTTCGACGTGGATGCCACACTCCGTCTTGTCGATTCCTGCCCAACGGCCGGCCCTGGGATCCTCGTCGTGGTGCACGGGCCTCGTCTGAGGCTCGCAGCCGATGCTCTTGTAGCCCTGGTGCAGGAGCGGGTTGACGGGCACGTCGTGCGCCCTCACGTAGTCCCACACCTGCGCTTCTGTCCAGTCAGGCATGGGCGCTATCTTGGCGGCCTGGTAGCGCTCCTCCCAGGCGATTACCTTCGTGCCCGCCCTCTGCGGAGTTTGTTCCCGGCGAATGCCCGTCATCCAGGCGTCGTAGCGGTTCAGGGCCTTTTGGAGTGGTTCGATCTTGCGGATCTGGCAGCACAGGTTCGGGGTGCAGGTGCGCATCTGCTCGCCATAACGCTCTACCTGCTCCTCGATCGTGAGCTCGGGCTTCAAGACCTCCACAGGCAACTTGTAGCGCCGCATGACTTCTTCGCGGAACTCGGCGGTCTCCTTGAAGATAAAGCCCGTGTCGATGGTGAGGACGGTGACCTTGTCGGTGACCTTGGAGATCATGTCCAGAAGCGCCATCCCCTCGCCACCGCCGAACGAGGCCGAGAGGGCCAGGCCCTCACCGTAGGTCTCTACAGCCCACTCTATTACCTCCCGCGGGTCGGCGCCCTCCAGTAACTCGGACTCCCGCTCGAGCGCCCCCAGACCGGGTAATATTCGGTCGTTATGCTTCGAACGCAGGGATTCGTGCATCGCGCGATCCTCCAGTGTAAATCGTGTAATAGAAAGTCAAGGGTTGAGATCAAGCAGCGCACACGCTACATCGCCGCGCGCCCGCGCGAGGGGCCAGAGACATTCGCCCCTTCGCATGACCCTGCGTACCGTGTAACTCCATGCGCCGGATACTAAGCGCCTAACAGCCATACGTCAACATAATTCCGATGAAATTTATCGGAATTGAACAAATTCTGCCCTTTTCCGACGAGAAGGAATCTCCCTGGCCGGCTACTCCACTCTCTTGGCGTCCTTCGCTCCTGGGTCTACCCCTGGGCGCTTCATGGCGCGTACGTAGAGCAAAAGCGTCGGTGAGAGGATAACGGCTGCGACGGTCAGGGCTGGTCTGACGCCGAAGATGTTGCCTATAGCCCCGATCACGGGCCCGGCCGAGGCTTCGCCGAGGGCGCCTGACTGGCTACTCATCGAGATCACGGTGGCCCGGACGCCGGGCTCCAGACCCTCGTTGATCCAGGTCAGATAGACCGGCTCCGCGACCCTGCGGACCAGGGAGGCGAACCAGAACGTTCCTAGTGCGAACGCGAAGCTGCCGGCCAGCGCGAAAGCGAGCATCCCTGCCATGGTGAGGGCGTCGAGCGCGAGAAGCAGCCGCGCTGCGACGGCCGGGCTGCTCACGTCGAGGTTGCGGGCCACGATACCGGCCGCCAGGTAGCTCAGGACGAGGCCTCCGGCCCCGATCACACCGAACCAGATCACGGGGTCGAGGCCGCCGACGGACGGTAGCCCAACGACGTCCAGAAACTGCTTGGGGTTGAGCCGGTCGAAACCTTCCTCGGACATGCCGGCGAACAGGGCGGCGGCGAGCAGCATCAAGAGAACCGGCCTGGAGCGGACGAGCCGCACGCCGCTGCGCGCCGTGGTAGCCGCGTGGTGTAGCGAGGAGCGCCCCTCGCGCGGGGAGGGTCGGAAGTTGCGCTCGGGCATCGTGAGGAAGAGCGCGAGGCCTAGCGTGATGGTGAGGACGCCGCCGACGATGAGCGGCAGGTTCAACGCGACGAGGCCGAGAAGCACGCTCGCAGGGATGCCGACGAAGGAGCCGAAGTAGTCTGCCTGCTCTCCGCGCAGGTACACCCTTCCCAGGTCTCGGTCGGTGTCTTCGTCCGCGATCCAGGCCTCGAGCGCCCCGCTGATGAACGTGTACCCGACACCCCACACCGCCTGGGCGGCGAGCACGGCTATGAATTCGGGGATGGCACCCTCTAACGCAAAACCGCACCCCATCAGTATGCAACCCGTAATGACCGACCGTCGCCGGCCGTAGGTGTCGGCAAACACACCGGTCGGAACCTCGAAGAGGAAGACCGCGACCTCGAGCGCCGTCCCCAGCAACACCAGCCGCAGTGGGTCGAGATGCACGACCTCTATCCTGTAGACAGCCGCCACGGTGGCCCACAGCGTGAAGAAGAACGCGAACGACCCCCTG
>JARDZQ010000495.1 GCA_029240775.1 Rubrobacteraceae bacterium
ACCAGCATCGCCGGGTGGCGGAAGTGGACCCCCGACACCATCGCCGAGCCCGACACGCTCCGTATTGGCCGCGAGGAACGCGAGCATCGCGTAGCACTCCGGCTCGTTGGCCTCGGGTCCTCCCATGATCGGGTGCTGCCAGACAGCACCCCGAAGCCGACGCCGTGGATCGGGCCGCCAAAGACGAAGCTCCTGCGGGCCAGCTTGGCTGCGCTCTCGTCCTCCTTGCCCCACCGGCCACTGAGCGCCAGAGTGTGAAGCCCAGAGGTCGCAAGCGACGCGACGGCGAGCCCTCCCCCGGCAAGCGCCGCCGCCCGAAGCCCCCGAGATCCCTGCCCCGACCGCGCGGCCAACCTCGCAACCGAGACAGTGAACCGGGCCAGCGAAGCGGTCGAGATCAGCTGGCCTGTGGCGCTGAGCCGGGCAGAGCGAGAATTCTCGGTGAAGTAGCGCCGGACCTCCGCTGGCTCCGAGCCGGGACGCGGATACGGGGAGTCGGCCAGGGCTACCGCCCCGCCAACGCCGGCGATGAAGCTGTCGCCGGTCAGCAAACCGCTCATCGCCCCGGGATCGCGAGGCGGGGTATCCGTTTTTATCCTGGTGGCGTCCGTCCGGACGCCGCGTTTCCTCAACATGAGTTTTCACCTTTCGATAGACGGGATGTGGTCGGGGGCGCAGCCGCACCTGCGAAGAATTGTCGCGCGGCGTCAGCGATCCAGGAACGACGGCGCCTCCGCGATCGGGCTCGCATGCCACCCGGCCATCAGCCAGCGACCTTCCCGCTCCACCAACACCACGGTCGCGCGAAACTCCCCTCCTATGTCGTTGCCCTGGAACTCGCCAGCCTGTATCTGGCGGCACGTGGTTACCGCCGCATCCCCGTAGATGCGCACACCCACCTCCTCGAGGGCGAACGACTCGTAGGATAGGCCCTCCGCGTACCGCCCCACCCACTGCTGCTTGTTCAGCATGAAGCCGAGAGGCCCCACGCCGACGAAGTCGTCGGTAAGCGCGCCTTCGAGGAAGGCGGCGTCGCCGCGCTGCTCTGCGGCGGCCCACTCTCTGACGAACTCCTCTACTTGCCTACTCCGGTCATCCACTTCTGCTCTCCTTTGGTTGGCTGAATCTTTCCAAATTGCATTACGTACCCGAGGCCTACGGCAATCAGGTCGGCAGGCGCGGCGCCCGAAAACGGGGTTACCGCTCGCTCCGTAGGCACAAACGAATCGGACGTTGTGCCGTCGTATTCGGTGGCTGGCACTTCCAGGCTCCGATCGTCCATCACCCCTCCCCTACTCATAACGCAATGCCTCTGCCGGATATACCTTCGAGGCCCGGCGGGCGGGCAGGTAGGTGGTCACGAGAGATGCCGCATATCCGACGACGATCACGAGCACGAGTGCCGACCATGGCACTCTGTACTCCAACCCCGGAAAGCCCTCCCGGATGTTGTCTATGAGCGTACCGGAGAAGGCGAGCCCCAGAGCAACGCCAAACCCAAGGCCCAGCAGCGCGACGAAGGAGGATTCGATCAAGAAGGCGAACCGAACCTGCCCCTTCTGGAAACCCAGGGCCCGCATCATCCCGATCTGCTGGCGCCTCTCCACCACAGAGCGAGCCGTGATCACGCCCAGAGCGCAGATGCCGACCACCAGCCCCAGGCCCATGAAACCCCGCAAGAGCAAAAAGACGATCCTGCGCGTCGCGTCGCTGTCCCGGATGACCTCGGCAGTCAGCTCTGTCTGGAGGCCGTTCTGGGCGAAGTCCTTCTCCAAGGTTCTGGCCGCAGCTGCGGCGTTCGTGCCATCAGCGAGGTCGAAGTAGTAGCTCTGGGGCAGGACGGGACGGCCGGCCAGCCCTTCGAGCGTCTTCTGCGAGGTCACGATCTGTCCGGCGAAGGAGGCCGAGCTTTCGAGCACCCCAATCACACGCAGCTCCTTCGTCCTTCCGGAATCGGGGTCTTCGACTTGCAGGTAGAGGTCGTCGGGCAGGCTCTCATCGTCGGCGTAGAAGCCGGTGAGCTTGACGGGAGGCTCCACCGAGGGACCGAAGGTCGAGGCGTTACGCTGGGGGGCGAGGTTTGAGGAGATCACGGCGACGTCCTGCTCTGTCTGGAGCGCGTCCCACACGTCCCGGTCGGAGCCGTAGCCTGTGGCGGTAGACTGAAAACCATAGCCGACGCTCTTCGAGTAGCCTTCATCCACGCCTTGCACGTAGATCGATCCGGGTTCCCGGTCCGTGCCTCTCTGCTTGACCTCCGCCGGAAGGTTGGAAACTTGGCCTACGGCCTCGATGTCGCCCTCATCTATGCCTTTTGCGTCTTCGAGGGCGGCGTTCATTTCCGGGATGGGGTCGGCGTAGCCGGCGTCGGCCCGTATCTCATAGCCGCCGGAGAGCTCCTGCGTGTCCCCGAAGGCGGCACCCATCGCGGCCTGGATGAAGTTCATCGCCGTCAAGGTGAAGACGACCAGCATGAACATCGCCAGCGTCATGCCGGTCCGAAAGAGGCTTTGGGTAGGGTACTTCACGGCGGTCTTTAGGATCGGGGGAAGGCCC
>JARDZQ010000496.1 GCA_029240775.1 Rubrobacteraceae bacterium
GTCCAGCGTCGGGAGCTCGACGACGCGCGCAGCGAGGACGACTACACCATTCGCGAGTGGGTCGAGGCGCCCGGCGTGCGGTACGTGCCGGTCGACGGCGAGCTCGAGCTGCTTCCCGGGCTCCGACTCGTCCCGGCGCCGGGCCACACACGCGGCATGCAGGTGGTCGTCGTCGAGACTGGCGGGCGTCCGGTCGTCGTCGGCGGCGACGTGGCGGTTTGGTTCGGCGAGCTCGACGAGCCGCACACCGAAGGCCAGCTGCGGGTGCGTGCGCTCGACCCCGAGCTGGTCTGGCTCGCGCACGAGCACGAGCCATGGCGACCCCGCACCGTCTGAGGCATCACGCCGGCGCTCTCTGAGTCGTCGAGTGGCATGTAACGAGGAGTCTTGTCGAAGAAGACGAGAATGATGGGCGCGGAACCCGGGAGGCCCAACGAGCTGTCCCCGATCACAAGGATCGATACAGCCCGCGTGCGACCCGTTCAAGAGGGGGGAGGATGGAGAGCAGTCAGCGCCGTAGGCGCGTCGAGCCGACCGACGAGTGGGAGCAGATCGAGCTCCTGTGCGGGTGGCCCGAGCAGAGGGACTACGAGCTCATCCGCCCTATGGTACTGTTCGGCGCTCCTGCCGACGGGAGGTCCCAAGAGACCGGCGAGTCGTCGGGTCGCACGCTGCGGCGAAAGGCGACCCGCTTCGAGGCGGAGGGCATGGAGAGCCTCTTCGGTTCGGAGTCGGCCCGCCGCCGTAGGCTCCCGCCCGCCATGAGGCGGCTCATCCTGGACCTGAAGTCAGAGCACCCCGGCCTCAACCCGAGCGAGATCTCGCGCGTCTGCTACGTGCGTTTCGGGCGACGCCCGGCCCGAAAGACGGTGAAGCGCGTGCTGGCGGAGGAGCCCCTACCCTAAGGTTCGTGCGCCGCTTCCTCCCCTACCACGAGATCCCCGAGAGGAGGGATCGCCGGGCGGCCGTGGTGGCGCTGCACGCCGACGGCTGGAGCGCGAAGGCCATCTCCGGCTACCTCCGGGTCGGCACCTCCACCGTCTACCGGATCCTCAGGCGGTGGGCCGAGGAAGGACCGGAGGGCCTGGAGGACAGGCCCCACGGCAGGCCGCCGGGCGTCAGGAAGGTGACGCTCAGGGCGATGGAGGCGATCCGGCGCTTCCAGCAGAACCCCAACCTCGGGGAATTCCGCATCCACGCCGCCTTAGCCCAGATCGGCATACACCTGAGCCCGAGGACCTGCGGCCGAATACTCGCCCTGAACCGCGAGATCTACGGACTGGAGAAGCCCAAGGGGCCGGTGAAGGAGAAGAAGGAGATGCCCTTCGCGGCGAGGCGGCGGCACCAATACTGGAGCGCGGACGTCCGGTACGTGGATAACGACCGCGTCGGCGGCAGGGCCTACGCGATCTCCGTGCTGGACAACCACTCCCGCGCGGTCCTCGCAAGCGCGCTGACCCGGACGCAGGACCTCGCCTCCTACCTCTCGGTGCTCTACGCCGCCGTCGAGCGCTACGGCTCGCCGGAGGCGCTGGTGACCGACGGCGGGATCTTCCGTGCCACCCAGGCGAGGGCCGTCTACGAGGCTTTGGGCATAGCCAAGCACGAGATAGAGCGCGGGAGGCCGTGGCAGAACTACATCGAAACGCACTTCAACGTCCAGCGCAGGATGGCCGACTGGCACTTCGCACGGGCCGAGAGCTGGACCGGACTCGCCGCGGCGCACGAGCGCTTCGTCGAGGACTACAACGCCCAGGCGCACTTCGCGCACGCGGGGCGCGACGACGGCCGCCGGTCGCCGGCCGAGGTCCTGGGGTTCGCCTCCGGGGTGCGCCACCGCGAGGAGGAGCTCAGGCGCGCCTTCTTCTCCGCACGCTTCGTGCGGGTGCTGGACGCCTTGGGCTACACGCGCTTTAGGCACTGGCGGGTGTACGGTGAGGAGGCGCTGGCGGGCAGGGAGGCCGCCCTGTGGCTCGCCGCCGAGAGCCTCACCGTGGAGCACGCCGGGGAGCCGCTCTCCCGCTACGCGGTGAAGGTCGAGGCCGCCAGCGGGGAGCTGCGGTCGGTGGCCCGCCCGAGGCTCTTCGAGAACTCGCACGGGCTGCGCCGTCCCCAGCAGAGGCTTTTCGCGCTGGACACCCTCGGCGAGGGCGGGTGGCTGAAAGCGATGAGACTCGAAGGGTACGCGACCAGGGCTCCTCGACGGCCGCATGGTCTTCAGCAGGCCCTGTTCACGTACCTGGACGCCCTGTAGCCGCGCGGTTTCTGCCGCGGGCGGGGCTCCAGTCCCCCAGCCCGCCGAACTCTTTTCGGTAGCGGACCGTACCCCCCGCCCCGCCGAGCGCCCCGTCCGCGAGCTCCACGGCCATGAAGTGCTCGTCCGCGCCATACTCGTTGCCGAGGCCCTTCGCGCTCGCCCGCTCGAAGCCGAAACGGGAGTAGTAGCCGGGCTCGCCCAGGACCACCGCCGCGCCGTATCCGGCCCCGCGGCAGGCTTCCAGCCCATCGCGGACGAGGCGCGAGCCGATGCCCCGGCCCTGGTGCTCGGGCAGCAC
>JARDZQ010000497.1 GCA_029240775.1 Rubrobacteraceae bacterium
CACCACGGGTCCGGCATACGGACGCGGCGCTGTAGAGGAGCTTGACGACGATCTGACCCGCCAGCATTCCGGCGAGCCTGTAGGGGAGAGGATCATCGTTACAGGCCGCGTCCTCGATGGCGACGGACGTCCGGTACGTAACAGCCTCGTCGAGATCTGGCAGGCCAACGCCGCAGGACGCTACACCCACCATCTGGACCAGCACCCTGCTCCTTTGGACCCGAATTTCTCGGGGGCGGGGAGGTGCTTAACGGACGGCGAGGGTCGGTACAGGTTCGTGACGGTAAAGCCTGGGGCCTATCCCTGGAAGAACCATGACAACGCCTGGCGCCCGGCGCACATACACTTCTCGCTGTTTGGGACGGCGTTTAGGAGCCGCCTCATAACCCAGATGTACTTCCCTGGCGACCCGCTTCTAGAGCACGACCCTATCTTCCAGTCGGTTCGGGACCAGAAGGCTCGACAGCGCATGATCTCGAGCTTCGACCTCCAAACGACACGGCCTGAATGGGCTCTTGGGTACCGCTTCGACATCGTGCTGGAAGGAAGGGAAGCCACCCCGATGGAGAACCACAGATGAGTCCCGAGCCAACACCTTCCCAGACGATAGGACCCTTCTTTCACGACGCGCTCCTTGACAGGTACTACTCAGAGCTCGTCTCGCTCGACCACCCCGAGGGAATAAGGATAGAAGGAACAGTCTATGACGGGGCCGGCGAGATCGTGACGGATGCGATGGTCGAGATCTGGCAGGCTAACAGGGCGGGCCGGTACAATCATCCCGCCGACGACAGGTCCTCCCTGTCCCTCGACGAAGATTTCTCAGGCTTCGGGCGCTCGGGCACAGATGCAGGTGGCGCGTTCTCCTTTCTGACGCTCAAGCCAGGGCCCGTTCCCGGTCCAGGCGGAGAGGTTCAGGCCCCGCACGTTATGGTCTCCGTGTTCGCCCGCGGTCTCTTGAAGCGTCTGGTGACCCGCATCTACTTCCCAGACGAGCAAGAGGCCAACGCTATCGACCCCGTCCTCTCGTCTATAGAGGACCAGGAGCTTCAGAGGACCCTAATAGCCCGGGACGAGGGGGATGCTCTGCGCTTCGACATCCACTTGCAGGGCGAGGGACAGACCGCGTTCTTCGAGTTCTAGAGATGGCCGAGGAGCTGTTCAGGCCGATATTCGTCCCTGAGAGGTTTTCGGAAGCCGTCTCTGGAAGAGCCTGGATCGGGGCGATGCTCGAGGCTGAGGGTGCTCTGGTGGTTGCGCAGGCGCGTGCTGGTCTGATCCCTCGCCAGGCGGCAGAGACCATCGTCTCCTGCTGCGACGCTGACCGCTTTGTTCCCGTGGAGCTAGGACGCAAAGGACACGCCCAGGGCAACCCCGTGCCACCGCTCGTCGACTCTCTCACCAGAGCGGTCTCGAGGGTCTCTAAGGACGCAGCCGGCCACGTCCACAAGGGGGCTACGAGCCAGGACATTATGGACACCGCCGCTATGCTCGTGTGCCGGAATGCTCTCGGTCTGATCCTCGCCGAGATAGATGGGATCTCGGCGGCCTGCGCCGGTCTCGCGGATACCTACAGAGACACTATAATGCCGGGCCGCACGCTGCTCCAGCAGGCGCTCCCGACGACCTTCGGCAAGAAGGCCGCCGGCTGGTTGGTCTCGGTGCTCGAGGTTGGAAGACGGCTCCGTGAGGTGCGCCAGTCGGGACTTGCCGTGCAGTTGGGTGGGGCGGCGGGGACGTTGGCCTCGCTCGGTCCGGCGGGCACACAGGTCCTCGGCGAGTTCGCGCGGGAGCTTGGCCTTGTGGAGCCCGTAGTTCCGTGGCACACAGACCGGGTCAGGATCTCGGACCTCGGGGGCGCCCTCTCGCTCGTTGCCGGCGTGCTTGGCAAGATCTCACAGGACATCATCCTGATGGCCCAGACGGAGGTAGGGGAGGTCGCCGAACCTGTGGGAGAGGGAAGGGGAGGCTCTTCGACACTACCCCACAAGCGGAACCCCATCCTCTCCGTGACCGCTGCCGCGAACGCCAGAAGGGTACTCGACCTCTCGCATACGCTTCAGGTGGCTATGGTGGGCGAGCACGAGCGGGCAACAGGCGCCTGGCACTCCGAGTGGGAGGCCCTCTCGGACGCCCTAGCCCTCGCCGGAGGGGCCTCCGCCGCGGTTAGGGAGGTAACCGAGGGACTGGAAATCTATCCGGAGAAGATGCTGGAGAACCTGAACGCCACCGGAGGTCTGCTGCTCGCCGAGAACTTCACCACAGTCGCGGCGGAGCATCTCGGGCGTTTAGAGGCGCACGGCCTCGTCGAGGAGGCATCGCATCGGGCCCTCGAAAGCGGAAGGCCTTTGCGAGAAGAACTGTTGTCCGAACCCAGACTCGGCGAGGTTCTCTCCGAGAGAGAGATAGACGCGGCGTTAGATCCGGCGCACTACCTCGGGTCTGCAGGAGAGTTCGTAGACCGGGCTCTGAAACTATATCGTGAGGGGGAGATCAAGTGACCGAAGATGCTGTAGTGGAGTTGAATCACATCCTCGAAGGGCCGGAG
>JARDZQ010000035.1 GCA_029240775.1 Rubrobacteraceae bacterium
CTACAGGGTGGCTTCCACCTCGGGGAGCACGGGCAGGCGGGGTCTCTTCCTCTGGGACCCTGGCGCGTGGGCCGCCGTGCTCGCCTCCTACAACCGCTCCTTCGACTGGGCTGGCGTGGGGGCGGGGCTGACCCACCGCACGAGGATGGCGGTGGTGAGCTCGACCACCCCCTGGCACCAGTCGGCGAGGGTCGGCGCTTCCGTGCACAGCCCCTGGGTGCCGACCCTGCGCATAGACTCCGGAGACCCGCTGGAGAGCATCGTCGAGCGTCTCAACGGGTTTCAGCCCAGGGTTCTAGTGGCCTACGCCTCGATGGCGCACCTGCTGGCCGAAGAGCAACTCGCCGGGCGCCTGCGGATCTCCCCAGGCTTCGTCTTCGGAAGCTCTGAGGTCTTTACAGAGCAGGCGAGGCGGCGCGTCCAGGAGGCGTGGGGCAGGAAGCCTTTCGAGGTGTACGCGGCGACCGAACCTGCTGGAATCGCCTCCGAGTGTGAGCAGCACAGGGGCATGCACCTCTTCGAGGACCTCGTCATAACCGAGGTGGTCGATGAGAACAACAGGCCCGTGCCCCCGGGCGTCTACGGACACAAGGTGCTTGTCTCGGTACTGTTCTCTCGCACCATGCCCCTGATCCGCTACGAGATGAGCGACTCCGTGAGGCCGGCCTCTTCTCCTCACTGTTCCTGCGGGCGCCCCTTCGATCTCATAGATGGGATACAGGGGCGTGTCGAGGACGTGCTGCGCTTTCCTACCAAGTCCGGGGGGCGAGTCTCGGTGCAGCCCATAGTCTTCCACCGCGTGATGGACGCCGTGCCCGCTGGCGGGTGGCAGGTAGTTCAGGCACCCGAAGGGCTGATAGTGCTGCTGAGCCGTGTGCGAGAGGGCTTCGCGGACGCCGCTTTGATCGACTCGCTTCGACGAGAGCTCGGGACTCAGGGGGTGATCGTGCCGCCGGTTAAGGTGAGGCACGTGCCGAATATCCCCCGCACCACCGTCGGCAAGGCACCCCTCATCAAGTCCTACGTGCCCGCATCCGGGATGCTTCGGAGGAATCCATGACCCCGCGACCCTACTCCTCAAGGGTTCTGGCGCTCTGCGGGCTAATCTTAGTTGGGATGGGCCTGTACTTCGTTCTAATGCGCCCAGCTTTGCTACCAGAGGATGTCCACTATATCGGGACGGACATGGCGAAGATTCGCGCCTCCGTTCCAGGCCTCCTGGATTGGCTTGAGAAGGTGTTCTGGGTGATGGGCGGGTACATACTCACCGTTGGGATACTGACCCTCTACGTAGCACTCACTTCGTTTCGAAGCCGTACCAAGGGTGTCTCTGGCACTGTGACCCTTGCGGGACTGGCGTCGATCGGCTGGATGGCCGCGGTGAACTTCATCATCGATTCCGACTACAAGTGGCTGCTGTTGGCCTTTACCGTGTTGTGGGCTGTTGCTTTGGCGCTCTTCTGGCTCGAAGGAGGGGGCGAGCGGAGGATTAGAGATGTCTAGACGATCCTGGCTCGTTCTGATAACCGTGTTGAGCGCCGCCGCACTCTACCGCGACCGGTTGCGCGCCGTACTCGAACAAGCCTCGGCCAACGTCCGCGACTTCGACTTGCCCAGTGCCGGGGCTTACGACGCGCTGGTTGCCTCGGTCCTGGAAGGCTTCTACGACCGCGTTGCCGGCGAGGTGGCCGCCGCTCACCCGGGCGGGAAGGTGCTGGAGGTCGGGAGTGGCCCGGGCCGGCTCGCCGTGCGGCTGGCGCGGGAGGCTCCCGGCATGACGCTGACCGGCGTAGATATCTCGGGCGCGATGGTCGAGCGTGCGAACCGCCGCGCGGCCAGAGCCGGTCTCTCGGAGAGGGTGCGGTTTAGGGTCGGCGACGTCGCGGCGCTGCCGCTGCCTGACGGGGAGTTCGACGGGGTGGTGAGCACGCTCTCCCTACACCACTGGTCGGACCCGGCCCGTGGGCTGGCCGAGATCCACCGGATCCTCAAGCCCGGCGGGGAGGCACGGATCTACGATCTCGCCCACTGGCTGTGGCTACCGGCGCGGGGCGGGGACCGGCTCGCCCGGCTTACGGCCGCGAGCCCGTTCGGCGAGGGGCAAGTGGAAGTTGTCCGCTGGCCGGGTTCCGTGCCAGCGTTCGTCCTGCTGCGCCTGCGGCGGGCCGGGGAGGCTCGATCGTGAGGACAAACCTACCGCGCGGGAGCCGGTCGCCGCAAACCGGAGGTGACGCATGCTAGAGACCGTCGACGTCGGCACGCAGGACCTGGACTTCTACGAGCGTAGCGCGGGCGCCGAGGCCGTGGCCCAGCTGCGCGAACTCGCCGCTCCCCTGGAGGGCGCGCGTATCCTCCACGTCAACGCCACACCATACGGCGGCGGGGTCGCCGAGATACTTCGCTCTGAAATTCCCTTGCTTCGCGACCTGGGAATCCTGGCCGACTGGAAGCTGATCACCGGCGACCAGACCTTCTTCTCGGTTACCAAGGCGATCCATAACGGTCTCCAGGGGGCAGCGCGCGAACTGACACCCCCCGAACAGGAGACATACCTCACTCACTCTGCCCGCAACGCGCAAGTGCTCGAAGAAGAGTACGACCTCGTGGTGGTCCACGACCCCCAGCCGCTAGCGTTGCTCTGGCTGCACGGCAAGGGGGCGTCACGATGGGTCTGGCGCTGCCACATCGACACCTCGGAGCCCAACCCCCAGGTTTGGGATTTCCTCAGGCCCTACCTCGAAGGCTACGATACGACGGTCTTCACGCTCGGCAGCTTCGCTCCGCCCGACGTTCCTGTCGAGCGCGTGGAGATAATCCCGCCGGCCATCGACCCGGAGAGCCCGAAGAACTTCGAGCTCGACGCCCGCCTTGCGAGCCGTCTGCTGAGGTGGATCGGCGTCGAGGTGGAGCGGCCGCTCGTAACCCAGGTCAGCCGCTTCGACCCCTGGAAGGACCCTTTGGGCGTCATAGCCGCCTACCGGCTCGTCAAGTCAGAGGTTCCCGGCCTGCAACTGGCGCTTGCGGGTTCGATGGCGCTCGACGACCCGGAAGGGTGGGAGATCTACCGCCAGATCCAGGAGTCTGCCAAGAACGACCCGCAGATCCACCTCTTCACCAACCTTACCGGCGTGGGAAACGTCGAGGTCAACGCCTTCCAGCGCCTCTCCGACGTGGTGATACAGAAATCCATCCGAGAGGGCTTCGGGCTCGTCGTCTCCGAGACCCTCTGGAAGGAGACTCCGGTGGTGGCGGGGAGGGCCGGCGGCATCCCGCTCCAGGTCCAGGGCGGAGCCGGGGGGTTCCTCGTGGACTCGGTCGAGGAGTGCGCCGAGAAGACGCTGCGCCTGCTTCGGAACCCTGAAGAAGGCGAAACGCTTGGCGCCAGAGGCAGGGAACTGGTTCGCTCGCGGTTCCTCCTGACGCGCCTGATCGCCGACGAGCTCAGGCTCTACGGCGCCCTGCTCGGGGCCCAGCAGCCTCGAACGACGGTGGCCAAGGTGGGCCTGGCAGGAGAAGAACGGGACCCGGTCTGCGGCATGCGGATCGACCCCAGGCAGGCACCCGAGTACGAGTATCGAGGGCACCCCTACCACTTCTGCTCCGAGTCCTGCCGCGAACAGTTCAGGGCTACACCGGAGTATTTCCTCCGGGCGACGAGCTACAGATCGTGACGCGCTGCTTGGGGGCAATTCTGTGAGAATCCTGACCATCAACTGCGGGAGCTCGACGCTGAAGTTCGAGCTCTTCGAGGCAGCAGAAGGGGAACGGTCCATCGCACGCGGGGTCGTGGACAGGATCGGCGGACGCGGGAGCGCCGAGCTCACGGGCGAGAGTGGTCAGAGGATGGTACGGCCCACCGCGACGACCGACCATGGCGAGGCAACCCTCCAGGCGATCCGGTTGCTCGACTCTTCGGGATTCCTCGGCGGCTTAGAGGCCGTCGGCCACCGGGTCGTCCACGGCGGAGCGCGCTTCTCCGGGCCGGTACTTCTGGACACCGGGGCCGAGGAGGCTATCGAGGACCTCGAGGAGCTCGCGCCCTTGCACAACGGTCCTGCGCTCGCGGCGATCCGGGCCGTCAGGGAGGCCCTGGGGCCGGAAATGCCGCAGGTGGTGGCCTTCGACACCGCCTTCCACAGCCGGATGCCCCGCGTCGCCCGACTGTTTGCGCTCCCCCGCCATCTAGCCGATGAAGGCATCCTACGCTATGGCTTCCACGGCCTCTCATACGAGTACATAATGGGCGAGTTACGCGCCCTGGACCCGGAAGCTGCCGCTGGCCGCGTCCTCATCGCACACCTCGGGAACGGGGCGAGCATGGTCGCGGTCCGGGGCGGGGTGGGCGTGGACACGACGATGGGCTTCACCCCGACCGGTGGCCTCGTGATGGGCACGAGGAGCGGCGACCTCGACCCCGGTGTGCTTCTCTATCTCCTGGAGGAGAAGGAGCTGAGCCCGGCCGAGATCGGTGAACTGATCAACACACAGGCGGGGCTGCTCGGGATCTCGGAGACAACCGCGGACATGCGCGACCTGTTGAGTCGCGAGGCGAGCGACCCGCGCGCTGCCGAGGCGGTCGCGCTCTTCTGCTACCAGGCGAAGAAGTTCCTCGGCGCTTTGGCTGCCGCGCTCGGGGGGCTCGACACCCTCGTCTTCACGGGCGGGATCGGGGAGCACGCCGCGGCGGTGCGATGGCGTATCTGCGAGGGCCTGCAGTTCCTCGGCATAAAGCTCGATGGGAGCAGCAACGCGGAGCACGCACCAGTCATATCCCGGGAAGATAGACCGGTGACCGTCCGGATGATACCCACCGACGAGAACCTGATGATCGCCCGCCACACCCGCCGACTGGTAAGGCCCACGACCAAGGAAGGAGCGTAACGTGAAGGAAAGCACGGCATACCGTTTCGATGCGAGCGTCTCCAGCGCGGTCGAGAGTGACGGCGCGACCTCGCCGGTCCACGAAGAGCCGGTAGAAGGGCCCCTCTCCGACGATCTGCTCGATAGAATGCAGCGCTACTGGCAGGCCGCCAACTACCTCACTGTAGGTCAGATCTACCTGCAAGACAACCCGCTCCTGCGCGAGCCGCTGGATCCTTCGCACATAAAGCCGCGCCTCCTCGGGCACTGGGGTACCTCCCCCGGGCTCAGCCTGATCTACGTCCACCTCAATCGCCTCATACGGGAGCGCGGCGCCGACGTGATCTACCTCGCCGGTCCGGGTCACGGCGGCCCGGCCGTCCTTGCGAACGTGTACCTCGAAGGCACCTACTCCGAGGTCTACCCAGAGGTCTCCCGGGACGCGGCCGGGATGCGGTGGCTCTTCAGGCAGTTCTCGACGCCCGGCGGGGTGCCGAGCCACGTGAGCGTGCCCACCCCCGGCTCGATCAACGAGGGCGGCGAGCTCGGCTACGTCCTCGCCCACGCCTTCGGCGCTGCCTTCGACAACCCCGACCTCCTCGCCTGTGCGGTCGTCGGCGACGGCGAGGCGGAGACTGGCCCGCTCGAGGGCTCCTGGAAGTCCATCAGCTTCCTCAACCCTGCTCGCGACGGAGCGGTCCTGCCGATCCTGCACCTCAACGGCTACAAGATCTCGGGCCCCACCGTCTTAGGGCGCGCGGACGACGAAGAGGTCCGTTCCATACTCGAAGGTCACGGCTACGAGGTCCACTTCGTCGAGGGGAACGACCCCGCCCGCGTGCACCAGGCGTTCGCCGCGACACTCGATCGGTGCTACGAGGAGATCCAGGCCATCCAGCACGAGGCGCGTGAGAACGGCGTCTCGGGGCGTCCGCGCTGGCCGGCTATAGTGCTCCGCATTCCCAAGGGCTGGACCGGGCCGGAAGAAGTGAACGGACTGCCGGTCGAGGGAACCTTCCGTTCTCATCAGGTGCCTCTCTCGAACGTTCGCTCCGACCCGGAGCAGCTCGCGCTCCTTGAGGAGTGGATGCGCACTTACTACCCCGAGAAACATTTCGACGAGGAGGGCCGGCCTGTCTCCGAGCTCGCCGCGCTCGCGCCGGAGGGGGAGAGGCGTATGGGCTCAAACCCCCACGCCAACGGTGGGAGCCTACTTAAGGACCTCGACCTAGCCGACTTCCGCAACTACGCCGTGGAGGTGCCGGAGCCGGCGAAGGTGCGCCGCGAGTCGACCCGCAAGCTTGGTGAGATGTTGCGAGACACCTACTCACGCAACGCCGATTCGGCGAACTTCCGGCTCTTCTGCCCCGACGAGACCAACTCGAACCGCCTCGACGCCGTCTTCGAGGTCGAGGACCGCTGCTTCGTCGGCAAGACGCTCTCCGTCGATGACCACGTCGCGCCGGACGGCAGGGTGATGGAGGTCCTGAGCGAGCACCTGTGCGAGGGGTGGCTCGAGGGCTACCTGCTGACCGGTCGCCACGGCCTCTTCGCGACCTACGAGGCCTTTGCGATGATCCCCGCCTCCATGATAGTCCAGCACACCAAGTGGCTGGAGGAGGCCGTCAACCTCTCCTGGCGGGAGCCGATCTCTTCGCTCAACATCCTCCTGACCTCCACCGCCTGGCGCAACGACCACAACGGCTTCTCCCACCAGGGACCGGGTCTCATCGACGTAATGCTCTCCAAAAGAGGCACCGTCGCGCGCATCTACTTGCCCCCCGACGCCAACACGCTCCTCGCCTGCGCCGACCACTGTCTTAGGAGCCGCAACTACGTCAACCTCATCGCCATAGACAAGCAGCCGCAGCTGCAGTGGCTCGACATGGAGGCGGCCATCGACCACCTAGTGCGCGGCGCCTCCATGTGGGAGTGGGCCTCCAACGTGCCCGAAGGGGAAGAGCCCGATGTCGTTCTCGGCTGCGCCGGCGACATCCCCACTCTAGAGACCGTGGCGGCGGCGCACTGGCTGCGGCATAACGTACCGGAGCTCAAGGTGCGGGTAGTAAACGTCGTGGACCTGATGACGCTCTTCCCGCGCGAGTTCCACCCCCACGGCATGAGCGAGTCGCGCTTCGTCGAGCTCTTCACCGCCAACAAGCAGATCGTCTTCGCCTTCCACGGTTACCGGCGCGCGATCCACGAGATCGTGCACGGGCACATCGACGTCGACCGCTTTCACGTTCGGGGCTTCTCCGAGCAGGGCACCACGACGACCCCCTTCGACATGGTCGTCCTGAACGGCATGAGCCGATATCACCTGGCGATGGACGCCCTGAAGCGCATCGCCCCGGAAAGCCGGGCGCAGGACCGCGCTCCGACCCTGATCTCCGAGTTGGAGGCTTTAATCTCCAGGGCCACAGCCTACTCTAGGGAGCACCTGGAGGACCTCCCCGAGATCCGCGAGTGGGTGTGGACCCCGTGAGCCTTCTGACCTTAACAGCCCACGCCAACCGGGACGAACACTGCTCTTTGCCATGGGCTTTGCCCTGGGAAACGACAAAGTGCGCAAACCGCTAAGGAGGAGGTAGCCACCATGGCCAACATGGACTCGGATGCTGCGACGACAGCCGATCATCAGCATGTTCCCGTGCGACATGGCACGTTCGAGCTTCGTGGTGTTCACGAATTACGCTGCGCCGGTGCCGTCGAGCGGGCCTTGCGGGAGCAGCCACACGTCACCGATGTCCACTTGGACTGGAAGAAAGACCTCGTCCACGTCGGCTACGACCCAGCGAGGATCGGCCCGGAAGATATCGAACAGGTGATCACACAGACCGGCTGCGACTGCAAGCCGACCGGGGTCGAAGAGGAGCACCACCACGAGGCCGTGGCACCCCCGGAGCGCCGGATGCAGCATCTCGGGCACGGCGTGGACGCGCAGCCCATCGCGATGGGGACCAAGCACGACCGGATGCAGTACGAGATGCCCGCTACCCATGCGGATCACGGCGACCACATGGGCCACGACATGTCCGACCCCGGCATGGCGGCGACTATGGAGCGCGACATGCGCAACAGGTTCTTCGTCGCTCTGGTGCTCACGATCCCGACGGTGCTCTACTCGCCGCTGGGCATGAATTTGCTGGGCGTTCGGTTGCCCACGTTCGGGGTGGGCGAGAACTTGATCATGCTGCTCCTCTCCACGCCGGTCGTGTTCTATTCGGGGTGGATCTTCATCTCCGGCTCCTACCATTCGTTGCGACGCCGGACGCTCAACATGAGCGTGCTCATCGCTACGGGGGTGCTCGCCGCCTACTGCTTTAGCGTCCTGATCACGTTCTTAGGCGGCGAGACGTTCTACGAGGCGGCCGCTATGCTCGTCACCTTCGTCCTCTTTGGGCACTGGATGGAGATGCGCTCGCGGCGCGGCACCAGCGACGCCCTGCGCGCGCTCTTCGACCTCGTACCGCCGCAGGCCACGGTGATCAGGGACGGCGAAGAGATGACTATCCCCAGTAGCGAGGTCCGGCTAGACGACATAGTGGTCTTGCGGCCCGGTGACAAGGTGCCGGTGGACGGCGAGGTCACGGAGGGCGAGACGAGCATCGACGAGGCGCTCGTGACCGGCGAGAGCGTGCCGGTCACGAAGCGCCCCGGGGACGCGGTGATCGCGGGCTCCATTAACCGCAGCGGCAGCGTCCGCTTCAGGGCTACCGCCGTCGGCGCGGACACCACGCTCGCCCAGATCGTGGAGTTGGTCCAGCAGGCGCAGAACTCCAAGGCGCCGGGCCAGAGGCTAGCCGATCGGGCGGCGGAGTACCTGGTGGTCCTGGCGGTAGGCTCGGGCATCATTACCTTTCTCGCGTGGTACTTCCTGGGAGGAGCCGCGGCCATCACGGCGATGACGTTCGCGATCTCGGCGGTCGTCATAGCCTGCCCCGACGCCCTGGGACTCGCGACCCCGACCGCCGTCGCCGTCGGCACCGGCATCGGTGCTCGTCACAACATCCTGATCAAAGACGCAGCCACCCTGGAGAACGTCTCGCGCATAGACGCAGTCGTCCTGGACAAGACGGGCACGCTGACCGAAGGAGAACCCTCGCTCACCGACGTCGTGACCGAGGACGGATGGAGCGAGAACGACCTCCTCCGGCTCGTCGCCCCGGCCGAGAAGAGCTCCGAGCACCCGCTCGCCGAAGCGATAGTGGCGGGCGCCCGCGAGCGGGGCGTCGAGATAGTAGGCGACGCCGCGCGGTTCGAGGCCGTCGCCGGTCACGGCATCCGGGCCGAGGTGCACGGGCACGAAGTGCTCGTTGGCAACCGCAGGCTGATGGACGAGAGCGGGGTGGACGTCTCCGGGCTGGAGGGACGTGGTGCCACGCTCGCCGGCGCGGGCAAGACGCCGATGTTCGTCGCTGTGGACGGAGAACCCGGAGGGCTCGTCGCCGTGGCCGACACCATCAAGCCCAGCGCGCGAGAGACGCTCGAGCGTCTCTCGCAGATGGGCATCGAGGCGGTAATGATCACGGGCGACAACAAGCGGACCGCCGAGGCCGTCGCGCGCGAGCTCGGCATCGAGCGCGTCTTCGCCGAGGTGCTCCCCGCCGACAAGGCGCGCTACGTCGAGGAGCTCCAGAGAGAGGGCAAACGGGTGGCGATGGTCGGCGACGGAGTAAACGACGCCCCGGCTCTCGCGCGGGCGGATATAGGGGTAGCCATCGGCGCGGGCACCGACGTGGCGATCGAGACGGCCAAGGTCGTCTTGATGAAGAGCGATCCTTTGGACGTCACCCGCGCCGTCGTGCTCTCGAAGGCTACGGTGAGGAAGATGAAGCAGAACCTGGT
>JARDZQ010000498.1 GCA_029240775.1 Rubrobacteraceae bacterium
GTCGCGAGGTTCAGGCGCGCGTTGCCGTCGAGCATGAGCTCGTCGTGGACGATCTCGTAGGCCGTGTCGGGCATCATCGGTCCGTCCGGCATGCGGTGCTTGGGGAGAGCCGTGCTCGCGCCTTCGCGGACGTAAAGGGGTTAACCGAGAGATGTTGTCTGTCAAGCTCGTCGCCCTTGACCTTCGCGTGCAGCGTCATCGCCTATCTCCTTCTCGGTGTTTTGGTCTCGCCAGGAATGGCAGGGCTCGGGTAGTGTTCCACGTCCCGCTAAACCACTAGCACGAACACGGCCGATCCGAGTAAAGGGAACTCACGCGCCCCTCATCCCGGGGACCTGGTTGCGCTGGGTGTAGCTGGCCCCCCATTGGCCGATGTCGAGCAGCAAGGCGAGGATGACCCAGAACCATCCAAAGCCTGTGAGGCCGATGCCGGGTACGTACACGATCACGTAGATCAGAGTCGTAAAGGGGAGGAAGATGATGCCGAGCAACGGCCAAATGAACGTGCCGAATGCCGCATCGACCAGGGCCGGCCTGGCTATCCAGACGACGAGCAGACCGAGTCGCGGGAAGAGCCCCCCGAACACTGCTAACAAACAACCCATTCTCCTCTTGACCTCCTCCTGCCTCGTCTCGCACTGCCCGCCACCACGCGGCGGTTACCGGAGCCCCGCCGTTACCGGTCGACGCTTGCTGCTCCCTATGGACCACGATCGTTCTCGATCCGCTCGATCGTCGAGGACTCACCGCGTCGTCTTGGGGTCTTACGGGCACGGCTCGATGCTCACCAGATCGAGTCCCAGACTACCTATGCGTTCGATGATGCCGTGGAGGTGGGGCTGGTCGATGACCTCCCCCGTGAGGACCGTCCGCCCTGCTTCGGTCTCCATCTCCATCCCTTCGAAGGCCGGAGCGTAGCGCCCGCTCAGCTCTCCGCGCACCACTATCCGGTAGACCGTCCCGGTGCCCTTGCGGGCCCTCTGTTCGCCGCCTCTACGCATCGTCCTCCGAGCCTCTACGCATCGTCCTCCGAGCGTAGCGCACGGCAGGGTCATCGGTCTTCACCCATCGGCGCGTTTCCCCTAGGGGATATGCGGGTTTGCGGGAGAGGCTAGGTGAGCCCTCTGGCGTGGGCTTCCTCTACGGCATCCTTGCGCGAGGAGACCCCGAGCTTGCGGTAGATGGATTTGACTTGGGTTCTTACCGTGCTGGGGGCGACGTAGAGGCTCTGCGCCATCTGGCGCGTGGATAACTCGCCGACGAGGAGCCCGAGCACCTCCAACTCGCGCCCCGTGAGCTCCCCGTCGAGTTGCCCCTTCCGCGGTTTGCGCGTGCGGAGCTTTTTCTCCTGGCGCTCGAGAAGCTCGGGGAACATGCCGGCGTCGGGGGAAGCCTCCAGGATGGATCGCGCCTCGGCGAGCACCGCACGAGACTCGGCCCGGTCGCCACGCGCGAGGCGCACCGACGCGAGCCCCAGCAACCCGAGAAGGGTAGGCCAGGGGCTCAAGTCAGGATACTTCCGCCGCGCGGTCAGGGCGCTCTCCAACTCGGTCTGGGCCTCGCCCAGTTCCCCGCGTTCTGCCAGCGCACGACCGAGCGCGATGGGCGCCAGGGTAGCTTGGGGGATCCTCTTTAGGCCGAATCTGCCCACCAGTGCGCACGCCTCACGCGCTAGCTTCTCGGCCTCCTCCAGGTGTCCCTCGCCTAAGGCAACGGACGACAGCGTGGATAGTACCATTGTCCGAACCAAGGGCTGGCCAACCCTTAAGAGTTCGAGAGCTTCTTCGAGCGGCTTTCGAGCCCGCGATGTGTCCCCAGAAAGGTACAAGCCAGCCCCCAGCCCAAAGCGAATCAGCGCGGCTCGCGGCGAGGTTCGCTCAGGCTCCAGTGTTGAGGCGCGATGGGCCGCTTCGAGGCCACTCTGGACGCCTCCGTAGGCGAAGACGGACCGTATGATAGCCACGCCCGACTCGACCGAAGCGGTGCCGTCGGGAAGCCTCCCTTTAAAGGAGGTACCCTCGGCGAGGGCCAGATAGCGTGCTCGCTCCTCCTGCCGACCGTACGTTGCGGCGATCCACGCCCTCGCTAGGATGAGCGCCGCGTCAGTATGGACGAAGTCTTGGGGTAGCGCGTCAAGCCACTGTTCCACGGTCGCCGCCCGGCCAGCTAGCAAGTACCGGTACCAGTGCCGCGCGATCAGCAGGCCTGTGCGCTCATGGTCCGCGGCTGCGATGGCGTGCCGGATCGCCCCCTCGAAGAATCCCGCGTCCTCACACCAAGAGCTCGCCCGCCCGTGCAGAACGGGAACCAACGCGGGCCGGCTGCTTCTAAGCTCGTTGAGCAGCAAATCGGAGAAGAGGTGGTGGTAGCGGTACCACTCACCCTGCTCGTCCAGTAGCGGAACCACGAACAGGTTGGAGCGAGCGAGATCGCGTAGGAGCTTCATCGGGTCCCCTCTACCCGCCACCGCGTCGCAAAGAGGGCCCGTCATGCTCCTCAGTACCGAGGTTCTGAGCAGGAACTCCCTATCTTCCTCGGCGAGGCCCG
>JARDZQ010000499.1 GCA_029240775.1 Rubrobacteraceae bacterium
CTGAGCCGGACGAGTTGTGAGGCGCCTGGTTCCCGACCGTGACGCTGCAAGGCGCGGACGTTTCAGAGACGATCTCGCGCACGAGCAGGTAAATGGACGAGAAACGCAATGATCGGGGGTCGCGGGGCATCAAACAATAGACCGGCGGCGCGCTGGAGTGTTGCCGGCAGAGTTTCAGGATCTACGAACGCGTCTCCCTCGGGCGTATGACATGCTCCCATCCTGCTGCCGCCTCGGTTTTGCTCATGCGGGTGAGGCGGATCCAGGGCTCCGCCACCGAGGCGTGCATGACGAACGCCGTCGTGAAGGACGCGACCGAGAGGAATGCGAGCTGCCCGTCGGTCGGGCCGGCCACTATGAGTAGGGCCGGGACGAAGATCAGGCGCATCGTGGCGATGGACAACCTTATGGCGAACGCCCGGATCATCCACTCCCTGTGCAACATGACCCGTTCGGCCCGGATATCGGCGAACATACTACCGTTACTCGAACGGCTCAGGGGTTTGCAACAGCACTTGTCGAGCTCGGACAGGAAGTAAAATATTCTTCAGGTGAGCTCGGATGATGCGCGCTTCTGATCCACTCGTGTCCACCAGGCTGCGTGCTCCGGAGGCGCGGGCCAACCTTGTCGCGCGCCCCCGTCTGACCGCGATGCTCCAGCGCGAAGCCGGTCGCAAGCTGACGCTCGTCTCGGCCCCGGCAGGCTTCGGCAAGACCACTCTGTTGGTCGAATGGTTGAGGAGTCGCGCGCCCGGTGCGGGTTCTGTCGCCTGGCTCTCGCTGGAAGAAGGCGACAACGACCCCGCGCGTTTACTCTCCTACCTGGTGGCCGCGCTTCGCTCCATCTCGGGTGAGATAGGGGAAGGTGTTCTCTCCTCCTTGCGTTCGCCTGAGCCGCCGCAGCTCGGAGCGCTAACTGCCGCCTTGATCAACGAGATCTCCTCCCTCTCGACCGAGGTCACCCTGGTTCTCGACGACTACCACCTGATCGACTCCGAAGCCGTCCACGGGGTCGTCTCTTTCCTGCTGGAGCACCTGCCGCCCAACGTGCACCTCGTTATCTCGAGCCGCGTCAACCCGCCCCTGCCGCTCGGCAGGCTGAGGGCCCGGGGCCAGATGGCCGAGCTCAGAGCCGCCAATCTGCGCTTTACGTCTGAGGAGGCGGCAGCCTTTCTAGGCGATGTGATGGGGCTCGCCCTCGCCGCTGGGGATGTCGTGGCGCTCGAAGAACGCACGGAAGGCTGGATCGCCGGCTTGCAGCTGGCCGCGCTCTCGATGCGGGACCGTAAGGACGTCTCAGGCTTCGTGCGGGCCTTCTCCGGCAGCCACCGCGACGTTCTCGACTACCTGGCAGAAGAGGTTCTCGAAAGGCAACCGGAGAGCATGCGCAGGTTTCTGCTCGAGACCTCCATCCTGGATTACCTGAGCGGTCCGCTGTGCGATGCGCTCACCGGCCGCTCTGATGGTCAGGAGAGGCTGGAGAGGCTGGAGAGAGACAACCTCTTTGTGGTTGCGCTGGACGACGAGCGGCGCTGGTACCGCTACCACCATCTCTTCGCCGAGTTCCTGAAGGCTCGCTTGGAGCGCGAGGACCTCGAGCACATCCCCGAGTTGCACCGCCGGGCTGGCTCATGGTACGAGCGGGAGGGCTGGGCCTCTGAGGCGGTCGATCACGCGCTCTCCGCCGGGGACTACGATTGGGCGGCCGATCTCGTCGAGCGGGTGGTCGGGGAGATGTGGTTCCGCGGTGAGGTGCTGACCCTGCTGGGCTGGTTGGTGGCGTTGCCGGAGAGAGCGAAGCGCCGCAGGCCGCGGCTGTTGCTCGAGCATGCCACGGTGCTGATGTGGGTCGGCCGATTGGAAGGCGTCGAGTCGCTCGTACGAGAGGCCGAGCGCATCGTCGAAGCCCGCTCTGGCGAAGGGCCAGCTTCGAGCGCGGAGAACATCCACCGCAGATATCTGTTGGGTTATGCTGCTGCCGCCCGGGCCTGGCACGCCAACCTTCTGGGGGATCCGCAGAGCGGCATCGAGTTCGCCCGGCGAGCCCTTGAGCTCTTGCCCGATGACCCGCGTCCGCGCACCTTCGCCGCCTTCTCCCTGGCTGCAGCGTACTCGTTCGCCGGTGACTACGAGGCGGCGAGCGCCACGTTTGCTGAGACCGCGGAGCTGGGCCTGAGGGCGGGCCACGATTACCTGACGCTCGAAGCCATGGGCTACCACGCCGAGCTGCAGATGGCGCGAGGTCGGCTGCGCGAGGCGGACGGCATCCTGCGGCGGGCCCTGGATTTCGCGGCTGAGCGGGGCGATGACTCGCTGCCCGCGAGCGGAGAGGTACATGTGGCCACGGGCGAGCTTCTCTACGAGTGGGACGACCTGGCCGCCGCAGAAGACATGCTGACGCAAGGCATGCGACTGGCCGAGCGAACGGGACAGATCGGTAGCCTGGTAGACGGGTGCGTATCCCTCTCGCGGTTGAAGCAGGCCAAGGGAGACACAGCCGGCGCCCTCGAGACGGCGCGCGAGGCGCAGCGACTG
>JARDZQ010000500.1 GCA_029240775.1 Rubrobacteraceae bacterium
ACGCTGCGGGCGACGACGTAGAAGACCGCAGGGCCGGGCACGAGCAGCAACGCGAGCGCCGCCGCGACGAAGAGGGCGAAGGTTGTCGCGTCCGGCATCTTCTAGGTGGCCTCCGGCTCCCGGTGTGGCTGGGGTGCGAGGCCGGGGATCATGTTCAGGAGCAGGTACGTCAGCCCGGCGACGAAGAACGTGAAGAACAGACCGTAGTTGTAGAGGCCCTCGACGAACGTCGGGTTCTCGAAGACGCCGGCGAAGCCGGGGGTCGTGGCGGCCTTGAAGAAGCCGGGCAGCACGGGGACGACCCCGACCAGGACGGCTACTATGGCCCGCCAGTTCCAGCCGCCCGCGTAAGCGTAGCGACCCTCGTGCTTGTAGAGGTCGGCCAGATCCAGCTGGCGGCGCCTCAAGATCCAGTAGTCCGCGATCATGACGGCCCCGATGGCCCCGAGGAGGCTGCCGTAGCCCACGAGCCAGGTGAAGATGTAGGCGCCGGCGGTCTCGAGGAGTATCCAGGGGAAGGAGAGGACGCCGATGACGGCGGTGATCATACCGCCCGTGCGGAACGAGATGTACTTCGGCGCCAGGTTCGAGAAGTCAAACGAAGGGGAGACCACGTTCGCCGCCATGTTAGTCGAGATCTGCGCTATCGCGATCACGAACATCGCCAGGATCAGGAGCGCCGGGATGTCGCCGGTCAGGCGCGTGACGAGCTCGACGGGGTCCCAGATCGCCTCCCCGAAGACCACGATGGTGGCCGCAGTGACCGCGATCCCGATGAAGCTGAAGGCGGTCATCGTAAGGGGGAGCCCTATGGCCTGCCCGATGATCTGGGAGCGCTGGCTCTTCGCGTAGCGGGTGAAGTCCGGGATGTTCAAAGAGAGCGTGACCCAGTAGCCGACGTTCGCCGCCAGGGAAGGCCAGAAGATCGCCCAGAACGGCGCCTGGCCCATCTGCAGCTCAGCCGAGGTCGCGAAGACGTTGCCGACGCCGCCACCCGCGACGAAGCCCCAGACAAGCAGCGCGAGACCGCCGCCGATCAGGAGGGGCGCGGCGAAGGACTCGAACCACTTGACGCCCTCGATGCCGGTCAGGATGATCACGACCTGTATCACCCAGAACACGAAGAAGGCTATAAAGGCGTGCCCGGGAACGTTGGCCCAGCCGCCCCAGGCGGCGGTGACGAGGGCGTCGAGGGCGGCCCCGCCGAGCCAGGTCTGGATGCCGAACCAGCCGCAGGCCACGAGGGCGCGAGCTATGGCGGCGAAGTTGGCGCCCCTCACCCCGAAGGAGGCACGCACGAAGACGGGGAACGGGACGCCGTACTTGGTGCCGGCGTGGGCGTTCAGGAGCATCGGGACCAGGACGATTATGTTGCCCAGGGAGATGGTCAGGAGCGCCTGCCACCAGTTCATCCCTGCGGCCATGAGGCCGGAGGCGAGGAGGTAGGTCGTGATGACGATGGACATCCCGATCCAGAGCGCCGCGAGGTTGTACGTCGTCCACGTCCGCTCTTCGGGGCCCGTCGGCGCGAGGTCCTCGTTGTAGAGGCTGGACGCGCTGACCTCGGCCTTTATCCGCGCGAGCTGGGCCTCGTCGCGTACCCCCAGGTCCCTGAACTCTTCCATGTGCCTCCCTTCGGTCGGCGCTTTCAGCTCTCAGCTACTAGCGGTCAGCTTCTCCACCCTCGGCGCCACTCTATCCTCGCCTGCGTCACCGTACCCTGCTCCGGTCTCGCTCCAGCTACCGGCGCCGAGTCCCTGCTGGTAGCTGACCGCTTATACCTACCTCGCCCACTCCATCGTCTTGACCGCTAGCCGGTGCAACGCCTGCACCGAGAGCTCGAGGTCCTCTTCCGGCGTGTCCTCTTCTTTGGTGTGGCTCAATCCTCTCAAGCTCTTCACGAAGAGCATGACCGTAGGCATGAGGGGGGCCATCGAGGCCGCGTCGTGCAGGGGACCGCTGGGGAGCCGGTGTGACTTGCCGGCGACCTCGTTTACGGCTTCCTCGGCGAGCCCGATGAGCTCGTCGTCGAAGAGGATGGGCTCTATGCGCCAGAGCCTCTCCCACTCGACCGAGACGCCCTCTTCCTGGGCGATGCGTTCCGTCGCCCCCTGTGCAACGTCGAGCATGTTGGCTAGCACGGTGGCGTCGAGCGCCCGCTGGTCGAGGGACATCTCGCACCACCCGTTGAACGCCGTGACGATGGCAGGGCTGACGTTGACGAAGCCGGTCGTGGCGCGTACGTCGTCGCGACGCGCGGCGTCGTCGCGGAACTCTATAGCCGAGCGAGCCGCCGCGACAAACGCGTCCCTCCGTACATCCATCGGCGTCGAGCCGGAGTGGGCGTGCTGTCCTGTGAAGCGGACCGCGTGCCGCTCGACCCCGAAGGTGCCGAGCACCACCCCGAGCGGGTAGTCCATGCGCTCGAGGACGGGACCCTGCTCGATGTGCAGCTCGAGGTACGCGGCGGCGTTCTCGAGTTGCCTGTTCGACTCGTTCATCCGGTCGAGGTCCACGCCGTGCTCGGCCAGAGCG
>JARDZQ010000501.1 GCA_029240775.1 Rubrobacteraceae bacterium
GGAAGAAGGCGCTGGGCTACTACCTGCCGTTCCGGTTCGGCCTCGGCAACCCGTTCCACGCCGGCGTGCCCTGGAAGGGCATGGAGGTAGGACTCAAGGCGATGAGTAGTGTGCTGGCCAAGTGAGGCGGCGCCTCCGGTAAAATCCTCCAGTCGCTGAGACGGACCGAGGGAGACGAGGTGCTCGAAACGCTGCTGAAGACGGATCTCCCGTGAGGGTAGCGGTCCTCACCAGCGGGGGCGACGCGCCGGGGATGAACGGCGTGGTCCGGGCGGTGGCCAGGAAGGGCTTCGCACTGGGCTGGGAGGTCTTCGGCGTAGCTGATGGGTTCAGGGGGCTCATAACGCAGCGGTTCAGCCCGCTAGACGACCGCGGGGTGGGCGGCATCCTGCACCGGGGAGGCACGATCCTGGGCACGGCCCGCGCCCCGGAGTTCGAGACGGCTGCGGGGCAGAGCGCGGCGGTGGAAGCGATCGAGCGCGCCGGCATCGGCGGGCTCGCGGTCGTGGGTGGGGAGGGCAGCTTGAAGGGCGCGCTCCGGCTCGAGGAGCTAGGGGTGGACACGGCGCTCAATACGGCGCTCGAGGCCATAGACCGCATAAAAGACACCGCCAGCTCTCACCGCAGGGCACACGTAGTTGAGGTGATGGGCCGCCGCTGCGGACATCTGGCGCTGACCTCGGCCGTGGCCGGAGGCGCCGAAGCGGTGCTGCTCCCGGAGTTCGAGCCGAGTCCCGAGGAGATCGTCGCGGCTCTCGAATCCTCCTACGAGCGCGGCAAACCGCACTTCATAGTCGTGGCAGCCGAAGGCGCAAGACCCTCCGCCCGCGAGTTCCACGAGTACGTGAACGGCATGCACGGCACCTTCGAGTCGCGCCTGACGGTGCTCGGACACGTCCAGCGCGGCGGCTCGCCCACGGCCTACGACCGGCTGCTCTCCAGCCGTCTCGGCGCGGCCGCGGTAGAGGCGCTGGCCGGGGGAAGTTCCGGGATCATGGTCGGAGTGTCGGGGGGCCGGAGGGTGACCTTTGCGCTGGCCGAGGTCGCCACCCTGACGCGAAGCCTGGACGAGAAGACCTACGAGCTGGCCCTGACCCTCTCGGGCCTGCGCCGGGAGCAGGGCCGCTGAAGAGCCCGAGACCGGACTCTTTCCGGCCCGTTCCTTACCTCGCCCGGCTGTGCGGACGAACCAGCACCGGACCCGCGGCGGTCCTGAGGATCTTGGTAGATACGCTGCCGAGTCTCGCTCGGCCGGTCATGCCGAGGCCTCGGCTCCCCACGGCAACGAGGGTCCCCCGCTCGTCGTCTTCCCCGGCGACCCCGAGGATAGCTGCGACGGCGTCGCCCTCGATCACTCTGAGGATCGGGGGTCTTCCCAGGATCTTCCGGAGTCCTTTCGCACGCAGCTCCAGGGCTCCCTCTTGCCGGAACAGCACTTCGTCGAGCTTGCGGCGGTCCTCGGTGCTCCAGCCGCCGATCGGCTCCGGCGGGCTCCGGTAGGCGCGTACGAGCACGCCGTCCGCCCCGAAGAGCCTGCCGATGTTCGCCGCCAGCTCCCCCGCTCTCCCGGCGTCTTGGGAGCCGTCGTCGCCGACGACCACCCGCTTCGGGGGCCATGACCCTTCGCCGCGCACCACGAGGACGGGGCAGCGAGCGTGGTGGACGACGCCGTCCGAGACGCTACCGACGAGGATGCGCCGGACCGGCCCCAGGCCCCGGCTGCCCATCACCAGCAGGTCGGGCTCGAGCTCGTCGCAGAGGTCGAGGATGGCGTCTACCGGCGGGTTCTTCAACAGGCGGGCCTCCGCGACGACGCCACCCATGTCCTCGATAGCATCCACCTGAGCCCCGAGTAACTTCCGCGCTTCCCGCTCGTACAAATACGCGTAGTTGTCCCACATCACGCGGGGGTAGTCGGCGTAGGGGGGCACGAACCGCCAGGCGTGCGCGACGTAGAGCTTCGCGCCCGTGGCTCCGGAGAGGTCCAGCGCCGCCCTCGTCGCCAGGGCGGCGTCCTCCGAGCCGTCCGTCGCCAGCACTATCTTCGTCGGCACCGCGTCCATCCGCTCAACCTACTTTCACCAGGCCCCGTCGGGGCCGCCTCCTCTGTCTTCGTGCTTCCGAGGTCAGCTTACGCAATCGCGACCGGGCCGAAATGAGCAGGATGGACCGTTTGTCTGGCAAAAATTGCCTAAGTGACGGTGTCGCCGATAATCCTCCGGCGGTGATCCGGGGACCGGCGAAGGACCGGACGGGGAGTTCCTGAGGCAACGCTTCGCCAGGGGCGAGATCGACGCCGATACGTACGAAGGGCGCCTCCGCGTAATGGCTACTCCGGTGAGGTCTGGCACCATGCCCGGCACGGCCCCATCGTAGCGATGGAGACAGAGCACTGAGGGGCTACCCGGTCGTTGGGGAGCCCCTCACCTGCACAGCCGGAGAGTTATTCGGCCAGGAGGCCCAGCTTGCGCGCCTTGGAGAGGGCCTCGAGCTGCGAGTGGGCCCCCAGGGACTGCAACAACG
>JARDZQ010000502.1 GCA_029240775.1 Rubrobacteraceae bacterium
GGCTGGCGGAAGTACGCGGAGGTTGCTAATCCTTCGTGGAAATCCCCCTCCAAGCAACCCGCCAGGCTCCTATTGTTGGGCCGGGGTTCGGTAGGCGTCCGTTTGTTCTACCACTGACCTCGGCCCTCCGTTATCAGAGCCTACGGTACCAAGGGTGGACGGGGCATCCCCCAAATGAGTGATTTTTGCTGTTGCTTGTCATTGCAAGCGGACCGCTAGATGTATAGGTGGCTTAGTCGCCGAGTTGTGAATAGGTTCTCCTCAAAGCGGAAGCGTACCTAGAAGCGGGCCGGGGTCCTACGGGGCCCCGGCCTTTCTCTTGCACTTGGTCAAATCTAGCTCATTTGGGGGATACGTTCCACCCCAATGCGGAATATGATACACATGTCACTAATACGCTTGGCGGGGCGGTGAAGGCTCTCCCTTCCAGAAGGAATTAGGAGAAGGGCAGATGCTTAGGACCACAGCCAAGAAGGTAGCATGGGTGGGCGGGATAAGGACCCTCGCCCTCACTCTGCTGGCTGTGTTCGTTGCCGCCTCAACTGGCGTGCTTCTTGCGGCCAATCTTGCCCCCGGACGCGAACCTCCCGCGTAGTCTACATGCTCCGTCTCCCGTGGGGATCCTCCGCTTACCCCGTAAGCATAGAGCCCGGCGGGAGAGATGGGTAAGAAAGGACACTCTCAGGGAAGCCGCGGGCAGCGATGTTACTATTCGCTACATGCAACGACCTCGCATAGACGACCGCTATGAACCCGGCGATCTCCTCGGTGGCGGCGGGATGGCCGAGGTGTACCTGGCCCACGATCAGGTCCTCGGCCGGGACGTAGCGCTCAAGATCCTCAGGGGACAGTACGCCAACGAAGAGGGGTTCGTCGAGCGCTTCAGGCGCGAGGCGAAGAACGCCGCGGCGCTCAACCACCCCAACGTCGTGCAGGTCTACGACCAGGGCTCCACCGGGGACGGCACCTACTACATAGCGATGGAGTATGTTCCGGGCGTCACGCTCGCCGAGCGGCTGAAACGGGAAGGCCCCCTGGAGCCAGGCGAGGCCGCTGGCGTGGCCGCGCGGGTGGCCGAGGCCCTCGCTGTCGCCCACGAGCGCGGCATCATCCACCGCGACATAAAGCCGCAGAACGTGCTGCTCACAGCCTCGGGCGGCGCCAAGGTGGCCGACTTCGGGATAGCGCGCGCCGCCTCGGCCGAGACGGTTACTGAGACGAGCCTGATCCTGGGCACCGCCTCGTACATGTCCCCGGAGCAGGTGCGCGGCGAGCGCGTTGGCCCAGCGAGCGACCTGTACTCTTTAGGCGTCGTCCTCTACGAGATGCTCACAGGCGAGCCCCCCTACACTGCGGATAACCCCCTCGCCACCGCGATGAAGCACCTCGAGGAGCCGCCCCGTCATCCCCGGGAAGTGAACCCTGCGGTGCCGGAGAGCCTCGACGCCATGACTACGAAGCTGTTCGCCAAGGACCCAAAGGATCGCTACGCGAGCGCGGCCGAGCTGGCGGAGGACCTCCGGCGCGTGCGTGACGGGCTACGGCCTCTCGCTGCGGGTCTCGTCGAAGGGACGAGCGCGCGGATTCCCCGGGACACCGCACAGACGCGCGTAGCTCCACTCGCGTCCGGGAGCGGAGCGACCGGGAGCCGCCCGCGAAGGCGCAATCTCTTGCCCCTCGTGGCGGTGCTCGTGGGCGTCATCCTGCTCGGCGGCCTCGCGTGGGCCCTTTCCTCGGAGCTCTCGAACCGGGACGTGTCGGGCGGGGCGGCGCGGGTCGAGGTGCCGGATCTGTCAGGTCTCTCACGGGATGAGGCCCGGGCGCGGCTCGAAGAGGCCGGACTCCGGCTCGGCTCTCAGGACGAGGCCGCAAGCGCCGGCGTCAACCTCGGCGCGGTGATCGAGCAGGTCCCCTCGGCCGGGTCCGAAGCGGAGCGGGGCAGCGCAGTGGACGTCGTGATGGGTACGGGTCCGGCTGCGGAGCCCACCACGCAGTCGTCGCCATCCGCGTCGCCCTCTGCCTCGCCCTCGGCACCCTCCACGGCATCGGCCTCGGCTTCGCCACAGGCCGATGCCACCGCGCCGGCGCAGAACCCTGAGGCAGCCGATCGGGCGAAGGAGCTACAAGCACGGGCCAACGAACGCGAGAAGGAACTGAAAGAGGCGCATAAGGATCGCAAGAAGGGGAAGGATTAGGAAGCACGGCGGAGGGCTCGCATGGGTCGCGAGCCCTGCGGTGCGGCTGGTCAGCCCCCTTCGGGGCTACCCGGCTCGAAGCGGAGGGCAGCGGAGTTGATGCAGTAGCGCTTACCCGTCGGCGCCGGGCCGTCGTCGAAAACGTGGCCCTGGTGTGCCCCGCAGACGGCGCAGTGGACCTCGGAGCGGCGCATGAAGAGGCTGCGGTCCTCCTCGGTCTCGACGTTCTCCTCGGCCACCGGCTCCCAGAAGCTCGGCCACCCCGTCCCGGAGTCGTACTTCGCCTCCGAGCCGAACAGCGGGGTTCCGCAGGCCACGCACGCGTAGA
>JARDZQ010000503.1 GCA_029240775.1 Rubrobacteraceae bacterium
GGCTACGAACTCAGAAAAGACGCCCGGCGCTTCGAGGCCTCGACGGGGAGCCCGGCCCTCTGCGCCGGGTTCGCCGCCGCGGCGGAGGCGGTCTATGAACGGGGAGAGATCGGCCTCGAGGGGATACTGGACCGCGCCGAGTTGCTCATGGAGCTGCTCTCGGAGATGCCACGCATTACCCTGCGCACACCTCGGCCCGCACAGTCCGGCCTCGTCAGCTTCGAGGTCGAAGGGCTGGCGTCGAAAGAGGTAGCGGAGCGCCTACTAGAGGAGAGGTTCGTTCTTCGGTACATTCCAGGGGCTCGCTCATACGTCCGGGCGAGCACGCACCTCTTCAACACCGAAGCGGAGATCGAGAACCTGACAAGGGCCGTTGGCAGGCTGTAGAAGCTAACCGTCGGCCATCTCGAGAAGGACGTCCACCGCCGCGTTGAGATCGGGTACGAGGTGATCCGGCTCCGCGGCTCGCAAGGCTTTCTCGGTGAAGGCGCCCCAACTCACGGCGACGCTCTTTACGCCGGCGGCCCTGGCCGCGGCGACGTCGAAGGGGGAGTCGCCGACGTAGGCCGCCTCGCCCCTGGGAACGGCGCCGAGGAGCTCCAGCCCTTTGAGGAGCGGCTCGGGGCGGGGCTTGTGCTCTTCTGTGTCCTCCATCGTGACCCATGTGTCCACGACCTCACCGAGGCCGGGGAAGGTCTTGAGGGCCATCTCCACGGAGAAGCGGCGTTTCGAGGTCACGACAGCTACCCCCACACCGGCTGCGCGCAGTCGTGCCAGATTATCCTCGACGCCGGGGAACTCTCTTATCAGGGCGTCGTGGTGCTCTTCGTTGTGGAGCCTGTAGGAGTCGAGGAGCGCCTCGGCGTGCTCGGCGCTCAGGAGCTCCATCTGGCGCGGCAGGGGCTGGCCGACGTTGGCCATGAGGACCTCGCGCGCCAGGTCGTCGCGTCCCAGCACCTCGCCTGCGGCGTGGCGCATGGACTGGTAGATGAGCTCGGTCGTATCCACTAGCGTTCCGTCGAAGTCGAAGAGCGCGGCCTTCAGCACCGCTTAGTTGAGGCCGGTCTCGAGGAGATCGCCAACTTTCCAGGAGTCCAGCTCCTCGATGGCGGCGGTGTCGGTCAGCTCGAGGTGGACGGGGGTGACGCTGATCTCTCCGTCCCTGATCGCGGCGAAATCCGTTCCGTCCTCGTCGTGGTGGCCGGGCGGGTTGTTGTAGATGTCGTAGCCGACCCGCCCCTCCCCGTCTCTGACCTCGATGAGCTCGTCTTGGTAGAAGCGGCGGCCGAGCCTCGTTACACGCGCGCCGTTGAGCCTCTCCCTGGGCACGTTGGGCGCGTTGACGTTGAGGATGCGGCCCTGCGGGAGCCCCTTGAAGGCGATCTTGGCCAGCCGGGCCGTGAACTCCGCCGCCGGCCCGAAGTGCAGCTCGTTCTCGAGGGGCATGTCCTCCTCGACGGTCTGGTGCCACGGGCGGCCTATGCTCAAAGAGACGGCGATCCCCGGCACCCCGATGACGATCCCCTCCATGGCCCCCGCGACCGTCCCCGAATACGTTATGTCGTCGCCCAGGTTCTCGCCGTGGTTGATCCCCGAGACCACTATGTCCGGCTCGAAGTCCATGAGCCCCAGAGCGACGAGGCGCACGCAGTCGACCGGCGTCCCCGTGCAGGCGTAGCCTAAAACACCGTCGGCCATCTCGCGCTCTTCGACGTGCAGCGTGGAGTCGAACGTTATGCTCCGCCCTACCCCGCTCCTGTTGCGGTCGGGGGCCACCGTGATGACGTCCCCGATCTTCTCCAGCACCTGCCTGGCTGCGAGGAGTCCCGGCGCCTCAATACCGTCGTCGTTGGTCAGTACTATGCGCATGTCTCCGAAAATCTTCTCGTCCCGGCCAAGAGGCCGCTAGCTCTCTCCATATGCAAAGGGAAGTGATTCTACCACCCCGACGCAGACGTTCTGCCGCAGATCCTCTCCACGCCGTTCGCGAGGAAGATGCCCCTCGCCAGGCCTCGGCTCGCGAAGCTCCCGCGAAGCTCCCGAGATCGAGACGGGAGGACCGGGGCAAATTACCCAATAAATACCCAATAAAGAGATATGGACAAATCTCCGGCTTTGCGATAGATTACCGCGGCTGTGGCCCTGGAGATCACGTGAGGTTCTTTATGTTCGCGGACGCTGCAGAATGGTTCAGGCATCGCTCCTACGACTACCGGCAGTTCTCCGACCTCGAGGAGCTGGGCCGCCGCAAGCACGAGCTCGCGCTGACGGTCAGCGCGGTCCTGCCGTGCCGCAATGTCGCCGATACGGTGGGTGGGATCGTAGACGAGATCCACGCCGTCAACGAGCGTGCGGGGGACGAGCCGCTGGTCGACGAGATCCTCGCGGTCGACGCGGACTCGGCGGACGGGACGGCCGAGGTCGCCGCGTCCAGGGGCGCCACGGTGTACTCGGAGAACGAGCTGATGAGCACCTACGGCGGGGCGCACGGGAAGGGCGACGCGATGTGGCGCTC
>JARDZQ010000504.1 GCA_029240775.1 Rubrobacteraceae bacterium
GACTCCGGCCATCCGAGGAAAAGCTGAAAGCTGATGGCTGAGTGCTGACTGGTATAATTTCCGTATGGAACCCGTACGAATAGAGGAACGTCCCAGGGCAATCCCGGCGCCGGACGTAACAATATCTTCTCTCATCGAGAAGGTCGCGTCCTACGGTCCAGCGGGGGCCGAGGAGCTGCTGGCCGAGGCTTACGCGGTGGCGCACGCGGCTCATCGCGGGCAGGTCCGCAAGAGCGGGGAGCCCTTCGTCTACCACCCGCTGGCGACGGCGGATATCCTCGCCGAGCTGCGTCTTGACCCGACGACCATCGCGGCTGCGCTCTTGCACGACGTGCTCGAGGACACGGGGATCAGCAAGGAGGAGCTCGAGGAGAGGTTCGGGGGCGAGATCGCGGAGATCGTGGACGGGGTTACCAAGCTCAAGCGGCTACCTGCGGGAAACCTGGAGGAGACCCAGGCCGAGTCCCTGCGGAAGATGATCGTGGCGATGAGCAAGGACGTGCGCGTCATCATCATCAAGCTCGCCGACCGGCTGCACAACATGCGTACGCTCGACTACCTCAAGCGGGAGACCCAGCTGAAGAAAGCTACGGAGACGCTGGAGATCTACGCCCCGCTCGCCCACAGACTCGGTATCTACTCGCTCAAGTGGGAGCTGGAGGACCTCTCGTTCGCTACGCTGCACCCGCGGCGCTACGAGGAGATAAAACGGCTGGTCGCGGCCAGGAGAGGAGACCGCGAGGCGTTCATCAACGGGACGGCGGCGGATCTGTTGCGAAACCTCGGGCAGGCCGGTATCGAGGCCGAGGTGCACGGGAGGGTCAAGCACTTCTACTCCATCTACAACAAGATGGTGAGGCGCAACAAGGAGTTCAACGAGATCTACGACCTCGCGGGTCTGCGCGTCGTCGTTGATTCGGTACGCGACTGCTACGGCACTCTCGGCGTCATCCACTCGCTCTGGAAGCCCATCCCGGGGCGGTTCAAGGACTACATAGCGATGCCCAAGTTCAACATGTACCAGTCGCTGCACACTACGGTCATGTCCAACGAGGGCAAGCTCCTGGAGATCCAGATCCGCACCCGGGATATGGAGGCGACCGCCGAGTACGGCATCGCAGCGCATTGGATGTACAAGGAGGGCCTCAGGGACGGCGAGGCGGAGCGCTTGGGCTGGCTCAAGAGCATGCTCGAGTGGCAGAAGGAGACGACCGACGCCGCGGAGTTCATGGAGTCCTTGAAGGGCGAGCTCGTCGCGGACGAGGTCTACGTCTTCACGCCCAAAGGCGACGTGATCAGCCTCCCCTCCAACGCGACCCCGATAGACTTCGCCTACCACGTGCACACCGAGGTCGGTCACCGCACCATAGGCGCGAAGGTGAACGGCCGGATAGTGCCGCTGGACTCGGAGCTGGTCTCCGGTGATCGGGTGGATATCATCACGGGTAAGTCCGCGAGCCCGAGCCGCGACTGGCTGGCCGTGGTGCAGAGCGGCCGCGCCCGCAACAAGATCCGGCAGTTCTTCAACAAGGCCGACCGGGAGGATAACCTCTCTAACGGGCGCGAGAAGGTCGTCGCCCTGCTGAAGAAGCAGCGTATCGGCAAGGTGCCCGCCGGAATCCTCGAAGATGTCGCCCGCATTACGAACTACGCGACGCCGGACGATATGCTGGCGGCAGTCGGCGCGGGGGCTCTCTCGGCCGAGAACGTGGCGCACCGCATCCTCGAGCGCATCCAACCGAAGGAGGAAGAGGAGGCCCAGAGCCCGGCCCTCGTGCCGCTCCCGCTGCCCGAGGCGGAGACCGGCACGGGCGAGGAGACGGGGGTGAGGGTCGTCGGCTCGAGCGGAATCCTGACCCGGCTGGCCCGCTGCTGCACCCCTATGCCGGGGGACGACATAATCGGGTACGTCTCGCTCGGGCGGGGCGTCGTGGTCCACGCCGCAGGCTGCACCAACGCGAGGGCTCTGAGGGCGCGCGCCCCCGAGCGTTTCGTCGAGGTTGAGTGGGCCGTCACCAACGGCAAGCTCTTCACCGTCGAGCTCCTCGTCGAGGCGCTGGACCGGACGCACCTCCTGAGCGACATAACCAAGACGATCTCCGACGCCGGCGTGAACATACTCTCGGCGCGCGTGGACACGATAGAGGACAGGACGGCCCTGAGCCGGTTCGCGTTCAGGGCGGCCAGCGTGCAACACGTGGATGAGGTCATCCGCAAGGTCCGGAGTATCCCCGACGTCTACGAGGTCCGCCGGGTCTCGCGTGACGGCACGCCGCTGGAGCGCCAGGGGTCTTAGTGGCCGAGATCGAGCAGGTCACCCTCTCGATGGACGGCTTCGAGGTCAACGCCTACGTCGTACACGCCCCCGAGGGCGACATCGTCGTGGACGCGGGCGCAGAGCCAGAGAGAATCCTCGCGAGGGTACGCCAGCCCGTCGAAGCCGTTCTCATAACCCACGGTCACGCCGACCACGTTAGCGCCCTCGGCGCCGTGCTGCGCGAGACGAACGCGCC
>JARDZQ010000505.1 GCA_029240775.1 Rubrobacteraceae bacterium
AGCTTGAGGCGAAACACAGCCCCACTATCCTTCGCGTTTTCGGCCTCGAGGTCTCCTTCCTGGGCGCGGGCGAGGCCCTTGGCGATGGCGAGCCCGATGCCCGTCCCTCCCCCATCGGCGCCACCGGGGACGGCTTCGGCCCGGTAGAACCGCTCGAAGATGCGGGTGAGGTGCTCGGGAGGGATGCCGGAACCTGAATCGGACACGATCGCCTCGACTCGGCCGTCTTGTTCTCGGGCACTTACCTCGACACTGCCCCCCGAGGGCGTGAACCTCAGGGCGTTGTCGAGGAGGGCAGCCAGGATCTGGCGCGTTCTCGCGGGATCGCCACTAGCGAGAAGTTCGTCGGGAGCCCGAACTTCGAGCCGGACTCCTTCGCGGGAAGCTCGCAAATTGAAGCGTTCGGCTTCTTCCTTAATGAGGTACGAGAGGTCGAAAGGCTTGCGAGCCACGTCGAGTACGTTAGCGTCAAGCCGGGCCATCGTGAGCAGGTCGGAGAGAATCACGTCCATGCGGTCCGTCTCCGCGAGCACCTCGTCGGCGAGTTCCCTGTCATCCGGGTTTTCTAGATTGCTTTGCAGCACCTCCGTGTCGACCCGGACAAGGGTGAGAGGCGTCTTGAGCTCGTGGGAGGCGTCGGCAATAAAGGCTCGCTGCCGGTCGAAGGCTTCTCGCACCGGTCTCACTGCCCTGCCGGCCATGTAGAGCCCACCGACTGCGGCCAGGCCAAGCGCTCCGAGTCCCAACGGAAGCAGGACGAGGACGAGCTCGCCGACGGTCTGCTGGACCCTCCGCAGCGAGCGCGCGTACTGCATCACGCCCACCATCTCGCCCGACTCGTACATGGGCATGCTCACCACCCGCGCGTCGCCGTTCGCGCCCTGGACCGTTGCCACTACCATCTCTTCTCCCTTGAGGGTCTTCCAAAACAGATCTTCGGAGGGCAGACCGAGCGACGTGGTGGTCTGGTTACGGTCCATGACATCCCCGTCGCGGTCGAGCGCTATCCAACCGAACTCAGCGGACTTAGCTGCGAGCACCTCGCTCTTGTTGCCTTCTAGGATGTTCTTCGTAGTATTCCTGGCTTCTTGCGCGAGGAGCTCGTCCTGCTGAAGGACGAGCTCCCTCGAGAAACCGAAGACGGCGAACAGACCCAAGAGCAAAAGCAAGAGGCTGAAGATGCCGACGTAACCGAGGGTGAGCTTCCAGCGGATACTACTGAGGTTCACGGCCCTGGTTGGGGATCGAATGTGTAGCCCACGCCTCGGACGGTGCGTATGTGGGAGCGCGCCCCTTCGTGGTCGAGCTTCTTGCGGAGGTATGAGACGTATAGGTCCACCACGTTGCCGTAGTTGTCGTCGTGCCCGCCCCAGACCGTGTCGAGCAGTACGGAGCGGGTGAAGACCTGTTTCGGGCGCTGCATGAAGGTGGCGAGCAACGCGAACTCCTTGGCGCTCAGGTCCACCGGCTCTTCAGCACGCCACACAGCGTGGCGAACCGGATCGAGACTTACGTCTCCTGCCCTGAGAATTAAATCGGTCTTCTTTTCGTCTCGTGGCCACCGTGCGATGGCGCGCACGCGGGCCAGCATTTCGCTGAGCGCGAAGGGTTTGGGCAGATAATCGTCCGCACCCGCGTCTAGGCCGGTTACTCGGTCCTCGATCTGCCCCCGTGCCGTCAGCATCAGGATCGGGACGCTCATCTCTGCCGTGCGTAGCCTGCGCACGACCTGGATCCCGTCCAGATCGGGGAGCATCCAGTCCACTATCAAGAGATCGAATGGCTCCGCGAGGGCGCGAGCGAGGGCCGATCGACCGTCGCCCACCGTCTCTGCGGCATAGCCCTCACCCCTGAGTACCCTAGCGAGCCTGCGGGCAAGGCGCGTCTCGTCTTCTACGATAAGTATTCTCATCATCGTCGCCGCCCCCATTATCGCCCGCGCTGCTGCCCACGACCATGGTACATGTGAAAACTCTAATGATCTCCACAGACCAGGCACACCTTTGGAGCCGAGACTACGAGCGATGGGAGATGGCGAAGTTTAGGGCGAAAGGAGGCTCTTCCTTCATGGCACACCACGCAGAGGAGTCTGGGCTCGGCCGTGTGCCCGTGCTGGTCAAGATGAGCGACTCAGGGTTCGGCGTAAAAAGTCGAGAGGCCGATATACGTCGCCTGGGCGTCTTCAACCAGGACGGCGATCAGATAGGTAGTGTCGAGGATTTCTACGTCGATACGCAAGAGCGTGAGGTGCGCTTCTTGGAGGTCGGCGCCGGGGGTTTCTTGGGGCTGGGCGAGAAGCGGTTCCTGGTCCCGGTGGAGGCCGTCACCAGCTTCCGCGAGGGCGGGGTGACGGTAGGTGAAAGCCGCGAGAAGGGCAGTGAATCGCCGTTTGATACAAAGATCGTACCCCTAGTCGCCAACGAGCGGGGCGAGTACTGAGACCATCGCCTTAGGTAGTTTGCGCCTGGTACGAAACAGGATGGGGGACCCCTCCCATGGGTCCCCCGCCGCC
>JARDZQ010000506.1 GCA_029240775.1 Rubrobacteraceae bacterium
TTTCTGCGCAGGCTCGAGGCCGGCAAGGAGGAGGTCGTCCCTAGGGAGGTGCTGGAGAGCAGCATCCTCTACGACGTCTCGACCCCCAACCGCTTCGGAGCGGTGCCGGTGCGACAGATCGCCTTCGACGTCGTAGCGGTCGAGAGCCGCAGAGCCGGCGAGACCGGCGGCTGGGAATACCTCGTCATCGAGGAGAATGCCAAGATGCCGGTCGGGCTCGCCGCCATGACCCGAAGGCGGAGGATGAGCGAGGGGATCTTCTTCCCCGACTCCTGCGCGGAGCTCCCGGTCCACTCCCTCGACGGCTGGCTAGGACGCCTCGGCGACGCTCTGCGGGCAGCTTCGAAAAAAGGTCCTGAAGCGACGCTCGCCGTCGTCACCAGCGGACCCGAGGACCAGTTCTACCTGGATCACCACATCTACGCCAGGGAGATGGACGCAGTTCTCGCCGAGACCAAAGAACTCGGTCTCGACGACGATGGGTATCTGGTGCACGGGCCGACCGGGCGCACTATAGACGTGATCTACGAGCGCATAGACGAGGACAGGCTCTATGCCGAGGTGCCGGGGCTTCTGGAGTGCCACGTGGCGGTCAAGGTGCATGTCCTCTTCGCTCCGAACTCCGAGATCGTGGACGACAAAGGGGTCTACGTCTTCGTCCCCGAGATGGTGCGGACCTACCTCGGAGAGGAGCCACTGATCGAGAACGCCCGGACCTGGTCGCTCGCGGTCGAGGAAGACTACCGCTACGTCATGGACCATTTCGCGGAGCTGGTCGTCAAGAGCCGGGGCGGCTACGGTGGCAAGGAGGTTATGATCGGACCCGAGGAGACAGAGGAGTCCGTCGAGAGGTTCCGGAAGATGGTGGAGGCGAACCCTGCCGAGTACATCGCTCAGGAGACGATAGACTTCTCGACCCACGTCCTCTGCGAGACTAGCGAAGCTGGCGACGACTTCCTCTTGCGCGACTCCTACGCCGACTACCGGATGCTCGTCCTCGCCCCCGACCCCGAAGACCCCAGCGTCGTCGAGACGGTCCCCGGTTCCCTGAGCCGGGTCGCCGCGCAGGGCAAGCACGTCGTCAACATCTCCAGCGGCGGCAAGATGAAGGATACCTGGGTGCTTGAGAGCCGAAGGCCATGAACTACGGGGATCTCATCAGGGACGCGATCCAGATCACGCTCCGCAACCGCTACCTCTGGTTTTTCGGGTTCTTCGTTGGCCTGGGCTCAGGAGGTGGCGGAGGTGGCGGGGGCGGCGACTTCGACGAGCAGGGCTCCGCAGAGATCGCCTCCGTCTCAGCTGTTCAGCAGGGAGCTTTCGACAACGCACTTCTCGTCGTCGTCCTGGTCTTGCTCGGGCTCCTGATCCTCCTCGCCTTCTTCGCGCTCTACGTGGTCTCGCAGGGAGGGCTCACCGAGAGCGTCGCCGCCATCGACCGGGGTGAAGAACGCCGCTTCTCGTCAACCTGGAGGGCGGGAGCGCGCAACTTCTGGCGCGTGCTCTTGCAGATCCTGTTGTTCCTGGGGATCGTGCTCGGCCTCCTTCTCGCGGTCGGGATACCGGTCGCGCTTCTGGTCGCGGGCGCTTTCGCCACGGGCTCGACCGCGCTGCGTGCGGTGGCCGTCATCTTTGCCGTGCTCGTCGCGGTAGTTGTGCTGGTCATCGTCTTCGTTCTCGTCGCCATAGTCAGGCAGTTCGCCCGGCGGGAGCTCGTCGTGCGAGGGGCGAGCGTTCTCGGTTCCGTCGGGAGCGGCTACCGGCTCTTCCGACGCAATCTCGGCAGGAGCGTTCTGGTGTGGTTGATCCAGCTCGGGCTGATGCTAGGCGCCGGGATAGCCCTCCTCATCGCGCTCGTCATCGTCGGGCTGTTGCTCTTTTTGCCGACGATACTCCTGGCCGTCGCGCAGTACACCACCGCCGCTATCGCTGCGGGCGTGGTGGCGGGTCTGATCCTCCTGCCGCTCCTCATCGTGGCCCTCGCTATCCTCGGCACCTTCAACCACTCGTACTGGACGCTTGCCTACCTGCGACTGACGTCAGAAGGAGGGACGACCCGACCTTGAACTACGGCGAACTGTTATCCGAGGCGTTCCGGCTCACCTGGCGCAACCGCTTCCTGTGGTTCTTCGGTTTCTTCGTGGCGGGGGCCGGAGGCTCCTTTAACTTCCCCACCAACTTCGGCAACCAGCAGGGACAGCTCCCTTTCGGTCCGGCCGCGGGTCCTTTGCGCTGGATCTCGGAGAACCTCGCCCTGTTCCTCACCGTCGTGATCTCGGTGATTGTGGTGCTGACCATCGTCTTTATCGTGCTCTCGATGGTCTCGCACGGCGCCCTCGCCGAGAGCGTCGCAGCGCTGCACCGCGGGGAGACGCGCCGGTTCGGCCCCGCTTTCAGGATCGGGACCTCCAACTTCTGGCGCGTGTTCGGGCTCAAGGTTCTGTTCCTGCTCATGGCGCTGGGGCTCGCGCTCGTGATCTTCCTCCCCGCCGCGCTCGGCGGAGTCGCCG
>JARDZQ010000507.1 GCA_029240775.1 Rubrobacteraceae bacterium
CGGAGGCTACCGCGAAGATTCCCACGCCGAGCAGGAAGATTCGCCTGCGCCCGTAATGGTCGCCGAGGGAACCACCGACCAGGATCAGGGCGGCGAGGAACAGCGCGTATGCCTCGACGATCCACTGCGCGTCGACGGCGGTCGCCCCCAGGCGCTCCTGTATCTGGGGCAGCGCGACGTTCGTGATCGTGCCGTCTATGAACGCCATCGCCGAGCCGATGATCGTGGCCGCCAGCACCCACGGCGCCGAGGCCGGCGTGCAAGGAGCCGAAGCCCGGCTGGTGAGGACCACGCCCTCGTCGCACGGCGGCCTACCGATGTTCGCCACTAATCACCCCTCCCGAGCTTCGCCGCTTCCCCGGCCGGCGGGTGCGTCCGGAGCGCCTCGATGTCCCATCCCGCGCTCTTCGCCCCGGCCCGGTACGCGCTCTCCATGAACTCCAGCAGGGTCTTCGTGGGGGAGGCGCTGTCGCGTACCTCCTCGTAAGTCAGGAGCGCCGTGCCACCCTCCGGGAGCCAGCTTGCCCCTTCTGGACTCAGCGGATGCTCGGTCAAACCCTCCGGCTCGGGGGCGGTGTACGAGTAGAAGGCGGGCTCGCGGACGTTCGCGTCTCCGGGCCACAAGCCGAAGGAGATGACCTCGTGGGAGTACGCCTCGCGGGTTACCGGGTCTGTGCCCTCCGGCAGCGACACCTGTTTGCCGGAGAAGCGGGTGACGGCGAGGTCGAAGCTGTGCCAGTAGAGCTGGACGGGGCTGGTCTTTCCGCCAAAGCGCCCGGCGAACTCCTTGAAGACTCCATCCGCCCACAAGAGTACCCTGTGGTAACGCCGCACGTACTCCCGGTCGCAGACGCCGTGCAGCGTGTTCTCATCCAGCGTGTACTCGTCGTCGAGGCCGAAGGGCTTCGTGTTTATGGCGGCGTCTACACCGAGCGAGCGCAGCCCATCGAAGAGCCTCAGGTAGAACCCCGCCACCGGCAGCTCATCGAGGGCGAAGGAGAACCCATCATCGTCGCTCGCGGTCACGGCGAGCTTGTTTTCGAGCAGGTCGAAGGAGATGTCGAAGGTCGCGCTGCCAAATGGACCGTAGGGGATGGGGCCGGTGGAGAGCCCGCGGGTGGTGACGTAGAGCGTCACGTGCCACCAGTGGTTCCTGAAGGGCGAGAGTCCCATCCTCACCTTGCCCGCGATCTGGCAGTAGCGGTGCAGCGTCTCTTTGGTGTCTTCCCAATCACCCAGCGGCAAAGGCGGCAACGCCCGCGCCATAAGGTGCTTTTTTGTCATACCTTCCCTTTCCTAGATTAGCCCGGGTACGCCCGGACTCGCGTACGAAGGTCATGAAAGGACCGCCCGCACCGGCGAGGCACCTCCATGCCACTTCTCGCCGCTGCCGGTCTCCGGTAATCACGAGCACTGGTCGAGCGACAGCTCCAACCGGCTCAGAGCATCGCTGTAGCGCAGGCGATGAGCGAAAGTCAGGCGCAGTAGCGGCCATCAGGCTCTCCCCTCGCGAGCCTCTCTCCGGTGAGCTTTCACCGGTTCCTCGAACCGCCCGGTCCACTCGGCCAGCGCCTCCAGGAAGCGGCGCAGCCTCTCGCGCGTCTCTTCGTCCACCAGGTCGCCCGTCTCCATATCGAACTTCTGGCGCGAGAAGGGGATGAGCATCTGGGGCTCGGGCATCACGTAGGCCGGCGGGTGCAAGAGTATCTGCCTCAAGACCAGCTGACCCCGGGCGGTCCCGCCGCCTCCCGGGCTCGCCCCCGCGATCCCGACCGGCTTGTGGCGCAAGGGCGTCGGATCGTGACGCGAGCGCAACGCCCAGTCCAGGGCGGCGGTCAAGACGCCGGGGATGGCGTAGTCGTACTCGGGGGTCGCTATGAGCACGGCGTCGTAGGCGCGGATCTTCTCCCTAAGCTCCTTCACAGGCTCGGGGACCCCCTGATCCTCGAGGTCCTGGTTAAAGTACGGTATTCGGGCGAGGTCGAAGTTTTCGCAGCTCATCCACTCCGGAGCCACCTCGTGGGCCGCCCTCACGAGGCCGCGGTGGAAGGAGGCCCGCCGGAGGCTGCCGGCGAGGCCGAGTATGCGGAAATCTTTGTGCTCCATTGGTTTTATCCTGTCAGCCTTCTCGATCCTGATCCTCTTACCAGTTCGGCTTTGCTAGACATGGTTCTCTAAGCGGGTATGGGCTTCTACCCCCGCATTATCATCCGGTGGTTAGATATCTCGTCCCCCTGAGGTCGACCATGTATCGCCCGCGGTTGTGGGCGAGCCGGATAAGGGCGTTGTCGCAGCCCGGGCAGCGGACGATGGTGCCCAACCCCCTCACGTCGTAGACCATCGCCGCTCCGATCTGATCGATCCTTCCGCAGCCCTCGCAGGCGTAATGCGCGGTGGTTACCTCGAAGGAGAAGACCTCCCCGAGGGTGCCGGCCGCGGCGTTGCCGTCCAGCCTGAGTCTGTCGTCCATGGCTCACTAACCTCCAGTGGGTCCGAAGCGT
>JARDZQ010000036.1 GCA_029240775.1 Rubrobacteraceae bacterium
TCACCTGCTTGCATGGCGGGAGGAGCAACCCACCACAGGAGTTGCAGGAGAAAAGGAGGACGCGCGTGAGAGGCTGCTCCCCTGGCGGTAATGATGTCATCGGCATCTGCCGCTGGCTCGGCACAAAAGGCGTTCAGAGACGAGGTAGGAAGCATGGCCACAGTAGATAACGAGTCGACTCAGCCGAACCACTTCGAGCTTGCGGGCGAGTACACGCAGATCACCTACTCCACAACCAGCATCACCGGTCAGCCGCAGTTTCACTACCAAGACCAGCAGCGTGACGTGAACGTCACTGGAGACGATATCCGCTCGCTGGAGAGCGAGATCGGCACGCTGGTAACCGTAACGTTGGAGGTGATTCCCGACCTCCATACGCTCACGCTGACCCTGCTGGTGCCGCAGATCAACCTCAACGAGGGGGACGAGAGCCCCCTATCGACCCTGGCGATCCTCACGACCCATCGCACCAGCATCGGTGGCCCTGGCCTCGTCGAGGGACAGCTGCAGACCTACGAAGCGGTGGCGCTCGAAGGGACAGCCAGCCTAGTGGAGTTCTAGGCACGGTTGGGGTGCGGCGTCCACGTGAGTACGCGTGATCCGGCTCACCCTTCGACGTTTGGTCCATGTGCAAGCGCCACCGTGCTCGGGCTAGCCAGGAGTGTTCTCTAAGAAACCGCAGAGGAAAGGAGTGATTCGTGTCGGACCAGCTCGATCGGATGAGGCTCAGGTACGGCTTCTGGATTATCATCATCGGGTTCGGCCTGATAGCGTTCATCACCTTGGTCTCGATCTTTACGTGGAGCGAGGTTACTAACGTGGCCACGGTGGTGGGTGCGGTCTCGAGCCTGGTCGGTACCGTGGTCGGCGCTTTCTTCGGCGTTCAGTTCGGATCCGCAGGCAAGGAGAAGGTGGAGGCTGCCCGGGATCGCTCGCAAGAGATGGCTGAAGCAGCCCTATCGATGTTACCGCCCGAGTCCGCCAATCAACTGCGATCAGAGATGGACCGATCGAGAGGCTCTTCGCCTCCACAGTGAGGTATCTGCCAAGGGGAGAGGCGTGCGTTGAAGCTTCGCCTGACGCTCGACAGCCGACCCGGTCGGTGGGCTTCGCCAGGGGCCTTCCCGTACGATTCATCACGAATTCATCCTGCATTCATCGCTGTGTGCTCTGATCAGGGCTCGTGTACGACAGGTATCCGACCGGGCGATCGAGTCCAGAAACGAGGGGCAGATGAGTGAAGAGCGGGTTATCGCGGTGGATCTCGCATCGGTCTACGAGACGGCGGAAAGGGACGACCTGATCCGGATCCTCGTCTGGGGCGACAGGGTAGAGGTCGAGGACATAACCGACGAGCACGTCCGGATCAAGACCACCAAGTTCCTTGAGAAACGTGACGGCAGCATCGAGCCGGTGACCGTCTCCGGGTTTATCGTGCCGTCGGCCGCCAGTGGGATGGCCCCAGAGGAGGTCGTATCTACGAGGGAGGATGCCGGGGTCCTGAAGGTGGACTTCGTTGACGTGCAGCAGGGGGACGCCTCGGCGATCGAGACACCGGGCGGCCAGGTGGTTCTCGTGGACGGCGGCAACAACCAGCTCTTCGCCCGCTACCTCGCGAGCCGCTACCGCAACACGAGCGAGGATGAGCCCAGGGACGTCGAGTGCATCGTCGTGACCCACGGCGACGCCGATCACTTCTCCGGGCTCGTCGAGATCCAGGAGTCCGAGAGCCACGATCTGGAGTACAAGCGGCTCTTCATGCGGCCCCGGCGCGTGTACCACAACGGCCTGGTCAAGCGGCCGAGTAGCGTGGCCGAGAAGGATAGCTTCGGCGAGAGCGTCGAGGTTGGCGAAAAGCGGATCATCACCGAGCTCGAGACGGATCTGCTCGAGGTGGACGACTCCAGGATGAACCAGTACTTCCTGCGGTGGAAGAGGGCGCTCGCCACCTACAACGAGCGCGAGGAAGGTGCCATCGAGTTCCGCCGCCTGGCCAAGGGGAAGGCCGACTTCGCCTTCGACTTTCTAGCCGACGAGGGCCTGGAGGTCGAGGTGCTGGGACCTATCCTGACGCAGGAGGGTGAGGTGGAGGGCCTGAGGTTCCTCGGCGAGCCGGAGAAGGGGCCGCGCGTGGGGCACCACTCGCTGGAAGACTCTCCCGGCGACAGGTTCTCGGGTCTCTCTGCGTCGCACACCATAAACGGACACTCCGTCGTGCTGCGCCTGACTTACGGCGCCTTCCGCTTCCTCTTCGCCGGGGACCTCAACGAAGAGGCGGAGATCGACCTGCTGCGTGCCCATGAGAACGGGGATGTCGACCTCCGGTCAGAGGTGCTGAAGGCGCCGCACCACGGCTCGGACGACTTCCTGCCCGAGTTCGTGGGGGCAGTCGCGCCGGTGATCTCGGTGATCTCTTCCGGCGACGAGAGCGCGCGCACGGAGTACATCCACCCACGGGCGACCCTGGTCGGGGCGCTGGGCAAACACTCGCGAGCCGCCGAGCCGCTCATCTTCGTCACGGAGCTGGTGGCGTTTTTCAAGGTGGAGGGCTTCTTGAGGCCGGAGTTCCACGCGCTCGCGGAGGACGGGATGCCGCTGATCGAGGACGGCCAGCCCGTCGTCAACGAGGAGGCGGAGGCGCGCGGCAGGTTTTTCGCCTTCAGCCGGGCCGCGTTCGGGCTGGTGATGGTGCGGACGGACGGCGAACGCCTGCTGGTGTGCACCAACAGCGGCAGGACAGACCTCAAGGAGGCTTACGCCTTTGGCACGGACGAAGGCGAAACCGTTCCCGTGAAGGTGCGCCGCGTATGACACGGGCGTTGACGGGCTCGGTGAATGAGGGAAGAGCGCCGCAGATGAAAGCAAGGCAGGTCGCCTAGCGGCCCCGGAGCGTGCTCTACTCGGTGGCGGCGCTCTCGCTGATCGCAGGTCTCATACACCTGTTGGTGATGCCGGAGCACTTCGAGGAGTGGTAGGGCTAAGGTACCTTCTTCCTGATTGCCGCCGTGGCCCAGATAGGTTTCGTCCCTCTCCTGCTCCGCTGGCCAAAACGGGCGGTCTTCGTACTGGGTATCGTGGGCAACTCGGCGATCATACTCCTGTACCTGCTGACGCGGGTTGTGAGGATACCGCTCTTCGGACCCGAGGCCGCCGCAAGCGCCTACCGCAAGCTACGACTTCATCTGTCTCTCCGGCCGGCGTGTCCAGCTATTCCTATGGTGCACGCCGGGGTCCCTACATGCTGAAGCCTCACATCTTCTGGTCCGGGGCGTCCTGGGACACGAGCCTGTGGCGGTAGAATCTCAGGAAGCCGACGAAGGCTGAGACGGCGGCCAACGCGTTGAACCCGAGCCTGGATCTCCAGTGCCACGTCTCGAACTCCCGGGCTACGTGCTCGAGGTACTCGGCCGAATGCACCCCGGGGCCCTCGACGAACATGATCTCATTGCGCGGCCAGAAGTAGAGCATGGAGGCTACGCCCTCGCACACGATCATGGCCAGGCTGAAGAGAATCCACCAGCGGGCCGCCTTCACCGGCCAACACAGGACGAGGGCCCCGGCGCCCAGGACCCACGAGAGGAACCCTAAAGGCGGGAAGAAATCATTCGGGGCTCTGACGCTCATGAAGTCCATCGCGAGCTCGAGCGATGCGGGCGGGTCGGAAAAGACGTTAGGGTAGATCATGTACGTCTCCAGCACTATGGCGCCGAAGAGGACCATCATCACCCACAGGTAGGCGGTGACTACCGGGAACGCTAGTCTCTGTATCTTTCTCACGGAATGCTCCTTTGCACGAGATACTCATTACGGGTACGGCGCGTCGGGTACGGCACGTCAGGTCTGGCGCAGGTGCTCGATCACCCGGGCCATCGCCCAGCCCACCACCCCGACGACCACGCCCACGACGGTGCCGGTCATGAGGCTGCTGAAGAAGGCGGAGGTGCGAAAGACGACCGTCTCCATACCGGGGGCGAGCGCGCCCTCGAGGTTGCCGCCGAGGCTCGGCGGGCTGCCGTCGTAGGCCGCCACCCAGAGCAGCTGGTGGATGAGTGCCAGCATCACGCCGTAGGCGACGCCGACGGCCGTGAGGGCGAGGAAGGGGTTGGGGACCCGCAGCAGCAGCACGACTACAAGCCAGAGCGCCAGCGGCACGAAGACCAACAGCGAGTTGACGACGCTGCCTTCCGAGACTATGCCCAGGTCGTGGAGCGGAACGCGGAGCGCCGCGATCGCCGCGAGCAGGATGATGGTGGGCACGGACAGCCCGAGCCTGCGGCGCAAAGCTGTCCCCTCCACTGTGTTTTTGGCGCGGATCATCGTTCATTGCCTCCTTGACTTGCCTATCTTCACTGGCGAAGGTAAGACCGAACCGGTTGCAGCGTCATCGGCCGAAGGATCGATTCGGGTGGTTCATCGATGGTTTATTCGCGATCTGGAAGCGGAGAACGCCGCTACCTGGAGAAGGTCGCCGAGGTCTTTCGCGGGTCCGCCCGGGTTCACCACCCGGCGCGGGTAGCGGAACGCCGGCTAGCGCAGCAGGTTCATCTCTCGGGCCCGGGTGACGGCCTCGGCGCGGTTGGCGGCTCCGAGCTTGCGGTAGATGCTGTTTACATGGGACTTGACCGTGCCCAGAGCGACGAAGAGGTCGTGTGCGATCTCGGAGTTGGTGCGCCCGGAAGCCAGGAGTCTAAGGACTTCCAGCTCCCGCTCGCTCAACGGGTCGTCGAGTCGCCTGGCACGGGCCGCGTCTGCCTCCGATCGGGCTCGAGGGGTTTCGAGGGCTGCATCCGTTGCATTAGAGCGATCTTGTTCCGGGAGGTGGTACGCTACGATCCCGTCTTCCGTTCGGAGCTTCAGGTGTCCTTTGCCGGCCAGGTCGTCCAGCATCTTCGAGGCCTCGTCCACCGTGAGCGAGGTGCGCATGGCGGCGGTAGTGGGCGTCAGCTCGCCCCGTTCGGCCAGCGCCTCCAGAAGCTCTCGCTCTCTGTTTCTCCTGGCTTCCAGTCTCTTCGATACGGCCCCCGACCTGTCGAGCACGCCGAGCGCGAGCGGCACCGCCGCCCCGAGGAGGGGCACGACCCACCAGAAACTCGTCAAGGGGACGAGGAGCACGCAGGCGAGGACGAGGACGAAGACGTACAGGGCGGACTGCCAGTTGACCCAGGAGGCCAAGCCCGGATCCAGGCCTGGCCTCCCTTCGGACCGGCTCTCCTCCGACGCGGGATACGCGCCGCCTCTGCCAGCTCGCGGGCCGCCGAGGCCCGCCTCGTGACGACCGGAATCTTGCCTTCGGCCGTTCCCCATGACCTCTGGACCTTCGCCGCCCTTGCGCTCCACCCGTACCACCTCGCCGTTACTGATAGGATCGCCCGGAGCCGGACCGGGCCTTCGCCGGCGCGCGGACGCTCGCTTGCATCCGTTTGTTTCACGAACCAATATAGCAGGGCAGGGACCGCACGCTCCTTGACAGATCGCATCTTTCGTTGCTATATTGTATATATTGTACATATACACTAGAGGTATACGGGAGGAGCCGCGGTGCGCGCGAGGTTGGCCGGGAGAGGTCTGCACGGGGAGGAACGTCGGACAAGCGCCTCGAGAGTACGCCTGGCATGAGTACAGGGGGAAGGGGCGGCATGGACGGATTCTTCGCCGAAGCGTCCTGGCTCGCCGGGAAGGAGATTAGGAGGACGTGGCTCTCGTACCCGCTGACCGGCCTGTTGGCTCTGTTCCTGGGTTTCTTTGTCGTGCCGAGCGTATCCGGCGTCTTCGAGTTCGAGGGATTCGGGGCGGAGGGGCGGAGGATGGAATACTTCTACAATGCCTTCTTTGCCGACTATCTCTTCTTAATAATCTGCGCCTTCCTTGGGGTGAGGGCGATCTCCGGGGACTACACGCCCTTCTGGCGGGGCTCCTTCTCCTCCAGGCTGATCTTACTCAGGAGCCTGCCGATCCCTGCGAAGAGCCTGGTGGCGAGCCGCGCACTGTGTATGCTCTTCGCGTTCGTCCTCAACGTTCCGGCCTTCTTCGGGCCGGCTTTCTTGCTCTCCGACCTCGGGGAGCTCGGAGCGTCTTACCTCCCTTTCGCATGCGTCTGGATCGGCTACGGCCTCCTCGCATCTGGACTGTGGCTCCTCTGCGAGTTCACCGTGAGCCATAAGGTCTACACCCAGATCTACTTCGGTCTCGCCGCAGCTCTCATGGCTGTCCTGGCCCTCCTCGAATGGACGCTTGACCTGAGTTTAGTGGGGAGGATGGCCGAGCTGGCACAGAGCTACGGGGCGGTTCTCGCGGTCTTCTCGGTCCTCGCCGGTGCTGCAGCCTTCGCGTTCATGTCGCGGGTGACCATCCGCCGCCTCGAGACGAGGGACCTCTCAGTATGAGCTCGGAGAGGGCGCAGCCAAAGCAGCCGCGCATCCCCCTGCACCTCTCGATGGACGACCCGGAGCCGATGTACCGGCAGATCGAGTCGCAGCTAAGGGACTTCATCCTCTCCGGCCAGCTCGAGCCCGGAACGAGGCTTCCCTCCATGCGGGCTTTAGCCAAAGACCTCTTGTGCAGCGTCATCACGACGAGGCGGGCCTACGAGGACCTCGAGGGCGAGGGCTTCATCCGCACCAGGCAGGGTATGGGAACGGTCGTCGCGGAGATTCCCGAAGAGACGATGGCCGCCTATCGCCGCGAAGCAGTGGACGGCGCCATGGGGGAAGCCGTCAGGGCCGGACGGCGCGCGGGTCTCACTGAAGAGGAGTTGCGCGACATCCTCGAAGAGACGTTGCAGAGAGAAGTTGCCAACGTTCATCAAGGGGGCACGCCATGACAGGGACAGCGGTCCTCTCACTCAAGGACGTGAAGAAGTCCTACGGGAACTTCGAGCTCGGGCCGGTGGATCTCGAGATAGAGGCGGGCTACGTAGTCGCTGTCGTAGGCCCCAACGGGGGCGGCAAGAGCACCCTGATGGGGATGCTGATGAACCTCATCCAGCCCGACTCCGGCGAGCTCAAGCTCTTCGGCGGCACATACCCGGACGACGAGGTCGCAATAAAGCGGAGGGTAGGCTACCTCCCCGAGCGCCCTGTCGGCCACGACGAGATGAGCGCGGAGTCTCTGGGCGAGTTCTTCTCCCGCTTCTACCCGAAGTGGGACCATAGGCTCTACGAAGACCTCCTGAAGCGTGCTCGGATCGAGCCGGCCAAGAGGTTCGGCGAGCTCTCGACAGGTGTGCAGCGCTGCCTTGCCTTCGCGCTGGCGCTAGCCACCGGCTCGGAGCTCCTCCTCCTCGACGAGCCGACAGCGGGCGTCGACCCCTTCGGCCGCAGGGAGATACTCGAAGACATCTCGCGTTTCATGGAGTGTGGCGACAAGACGGTCGTGTTCGCCACCCACGTAATGGAGGAAGTGAGGCGCATCGCCGACTACGTTCTCTTCCTCGCGGACGGGGAGTTCTTAGGTCTCTTCGAGAAGGACACGCTCCTCGAAGAGTGGAGGATCTTCTGGGTGGACAGAGAGCCGGAGGGAGACGTTCCGGGAGTCGTCGACGTCGAGGTCGGTAGCCCGGCACGCATCGTCTGCGACTCGCTGCAGGAGACCGGGCAAGCACTCTTCGCGCAAGACGTACGGATCGTCCGTAGCGGGGTGTTGGACCTGGAGGAGGTACTCTCCCACCTCATGCGCCAGAAGCAGGGAAGGGAACAGAGCGTGAGCGGCCGTAGGTCTCGAGTCTAGGTCTCCCCGAGGTGGTGGCGGTCGTGGCGCGCTGGCCCGGCGAGAAGGTCACGGGTCAACGGGCTTTACCGCGAGGAAGTAGGCGGGACGTTTGGACTTCGACACGACAAGAGACAGGGGCGGCTCCCGTCGCGGCTCCGGTTCTGTTCCCAACCTCGTCACGGGGGAGGCGGGTCACCCGTCGCCGGAAGACGAGGCATTCAGGATCCCCGCTGGATCCAGGAAGGCCGCCCTAGTGCACCTGGCGCTCGAAGCCTGGCGCGCGGGCCTTCTCGACCCCAGGGCGCTGGGCGAAGTGCGTGGCAGAGAGGTCGACCAAGCGGGGTTGCAGCGCGCCCTCTACCGCTCCTCGATGGGCGAGATCGAGCACACGCTCGGTCCCGTAGTGAGAGGCCGCCGCCTCGTTGTGGAGGGCCGCCTCGCAGGCACAGGACGCACGGCGCTGGAGAGACTCGGCGTAGAGGTCGAGGAGCTCAGGCTGGATGACGAGAAGCGCTACATAGACATGACCCCCGCCATCTTCGTCTTCGCCGCGATAGCCATGGCCGTCCGTTACATAAGTCTTGGTCTGGACGACCAGGACCTCTACATCCTGGCCGGCATCTTCTTCGCGCTGATGTACGGCTTGAGGCCCTTCTTCTTCAAGATGCAGAGGCCAAGGGACCAGTAGTAGTGAAGGTCGTTACCCACCTGATCTTCGCCGAGTGCTGCTGGTTCGCTACCTCGGCCATCTTCGACGTACACTATGAAACCCCGGCTGTCCTCGCCGCCGCGGCGACCGCGGTCCTCCCTGACGCAGATCACCCCAGGAGCTGGCTGGGTCACCAGCTCGGCTCCGTCTCCGAGGACCTCAACCGCCTCTTCGGTCACCGCGGCTTCCTGCACAGCCTGCTCGCGCTGATGCTCGTCACCCTGGCACTCGGCTTGCCGCTGTGGTGGATCACCGGACGCATCTCCCCGGCGACCGCCGTCTTCGTGGGCTATGGCTCCCACCTCTTCGCGGACATGATGACCCTGGGGGGCGTCAGGCTCTTCTGGCCGAGCAGGGTTATCGCTGTCTTCCCTGGCCGCGACGACTACCGCGTAAGAACCGGGGGCAACTCCGAGCGAGTGTTCGTGGCCTTCGCCCTCGTCTTCGCCCTGCTTCTCTACCCGGTCTCCAGGGTAGGCTTCGAGGGGCTTATCTACCGCCTCGGCGGCGACGACCAGCTCTACGGCAGAGTTACGAAGGTGACCGACGGCGACACCATCGCGGTAGAGATAGGGGGAAGGAGCACCCCTGTGAGGCTCATCGGCGTGGACACCCCCGAGACCATAGCTCCCGACCAGCCCATAGGCTGCTTCGGGCCCCGGGCATCGGACTACACGAAGCAGATCCTCACGAAGCGCATAATCCGCCTTGAGATACCCCGCATCGGCGACTCCGAAGACGCCTACGGGCGCACTCTAGCCTACGTCTACCTCGACACGAACGGCGACGGACGCTACGAGCACCTCTTCAATGAGGACCTCATCACCTTAGGTCTCGCCCGCACCACCACTTTCTCCCACGCCCACCGCCGCGAGTTCGAGCGGTTGCGGGAGGAGGCCGAGTCCCGAGAGGTTGGGCTCTGGGGGGCGTGCTCCGATGTCTCCACCTAAAGCGGTCCTTCGGAAAGCACGAGCGTTCGGGGAGGTTTTTAGGGATGCTTGGCGAGACGGATTGTCGACTCCCCGACCTTCTAAACCTCAAAAGCCTAGCATTCCAGGAGGGTGTGGGTGATCGGCACG
>JARDZQ010000037.1 GCA_029240775.1 Rubrobacteraceae bacterium
TGCTGTCGGGAGAGGATCTGCTTGCCACCACCCTCTACGGGTGGGCCATGCTCGTCGGCATCGCCCTCGCAGACCTGCCCGCAGCCTCCTCCGTAGCCATCCTCCTGCAACCCGTCGCCCTTCTGACCTGCGCAAAGCCCTCGGGTGGTATCAGGCGCCGGGCGCCGCCGTCGTGCTGGCCAGCATAGTCCTCGAGCGACGCGGTAGCCAGCTTAGCTGACCTCTCTAAGCCGCCCTGTCTCTACCTCGTAGACGAACCCGCGGACGCTGTCCTTGTGCGTGATGAACGGGCTAGCATGGATGCGCCTTATCGACTGGCGCACGTCTTCTTCAAGGTCAGAGAAGGCTTCCATGGAGAAATGAGGCTTGACGCCAACGTCTTCCTGAATCTGCTGCTTCAGGTCGTCGTCAGTGAAGGTCAACATTCCGCAGTCGGTGTGGTGGATGAGGATAATCTCGCGCGTGCCGAGCAGGCGCTGAGAGATAGCCAGCGACCGGATCTCATCGTCCGTTATGACCCCACCCGCGTTGCGGATGACGTGCGCATCACCCTCCTCGAGCCCGAGGATCTTGTGCACGTCGAGGCGCGCGTCCATGCACGCGACCACCGCAACACCCCTGGCCGGCGGCAGCGCTAGATCCCCCTTCTCGAAGCCCTCTGCATACGCCGCGTTGTTCCGCAGCAGCTCGTCCGTAACGCTCATTGCTTCCCTCCCTGTCGCAAAATCCGACAATTTGTATCGGGATTAGAGCACACGCCCCACACCGGCACAAGTTTGGGAGGCGCGAGTGGTGGTATAACGGCCCCCGTAAAGACGCCGAGAGGAGAGGGCCATGACCGAACGCGACCGCCGCCCGGGCTCCGGGGGCACGGAGGACAACGTGCGCGACGAACTCGACGAGGCCGCCGGAGAAGGCAGGCGGAAGAGAGACGCCGAGAGGGAAACCGTCGAGGAAGAGGGCCGGACCGGCAGCGGAGGGGTCAAGGACAACGTCAGGGACGAGTGGGACGAGTCGCAAGAACGTAGCTAAATAGGTTTTGGAAGCATCAAGCTTCCAAAACCGCGCCGTCAGCTAGGTCAGCACGCTCCAGCCTGCGCCTTCTGCTTTCAGCGCTCAGCTTTAATTGCTGATAGCTGAAAGCCGACTGCTGAAGGCGCGAGTTGCAGAAGCCAAGGCTTCTGCAACTCGCTCTAGCGGACGCGGGCGCGGTGGGCGTTAGTGCGCGAGCGGTTGAAGATCCTGTCGAGGTAGCGGTCGGCGACCCAGGCGCCCGCGGCACCGCCGATGACGCCGAGGAGGATATCGAAGATCGTGTCGGGCGGGGCGTGGCTTATGGGGAGGCCCATGAGGGACATAATGATCTCTATCCCCTCCCAGCCGGCGGCCCCGACCAGGCCTATGACGGAGCCGGTGATCACGGCGCGGCGCGGGGTGTTGAAGAACTCGTCGTCTCCCCCGCCGCGGTAGATGATCTCCGCCGTTATCGCCACGAGCGTGAAGGGCGTGAGGAAGTGGGCGATCTCGTCGTAGAGCGGGATCGGCTCGAAGAGGTGCCACAGAAAGCCGGCCCCGTTGAGAGCGATGCAGATGAGTATGAGGGCTACGACCCAGCCACGCGGCACTAGCTCGGCCCCTCCATCTCTTCGCCCGTTCTTTCCATCCCCCGCTTATACCCGGCAAGCGGCCAGGCGGAAACTACACTTCGTGGCAGTGGCGGCAGCGGGCCTCGTAGGTCTCCTGGGCCCCGACCAGGATCGTCGGCGCGGAGGCGGGGGCTGGCTTGCCGTCGATCAGGCGCTGCGAGCGCGAGGCGTCGCGGCCGCAGCGGGCGCAGATGGCGCGCAGTTTCACCACCTCGTCGGCCTCTGCCAGAAGGGCGGGCATCGGGCCGAAGGGCTCTCCCCGGAAGTCCATGTCGAGGCCCGCGGCGATCACCTCGTAGCCCGTGTCGGCCAGGCGCCGGCACGCCTCGACTATCCCCGCGTCGAAGAACTGGGCCTCCTCGACGGCTACAAGGTCGGTGGTTCTCTCGACCCTTTCGAGCAGCTCCTCGCTCGTGGTGACGGCGGCGGCCTCGTGCGGGACGCCGTTATGAGTCCGGATCTCCGTGATGCCTGAGCGGGTATCCAGGGAGTGCTTGAAGGCCTGGACGCTGCGCCGGGCGTACAAGGCGCGCCTGAGGCGCCGGATCAGCTCCTCAGACTTGCCCGAGAACATGGAGCCCGTGATCACGGTCAGAGACCCCGTGGGCACGGTCGGAGCTTTGGCGGTGCGGTCTTTCACTTGCGTCATGGTCTTTAGATTGTACCTACCACGAAGGGTTGTACTAGACCCCGATCCTACCTCAGGTTCCTCTTCGGCCTGCGGCGCTCCCTCCTGTAGCGCACGACGGCGACCGCTACTACTCCAGCGACCACAAGCCCCGAGGTGACGAGGAATAGCCCCACGTACTCCGGCGCTCGTTGTCCCAGGTAAGAGTAGAGGAAGGTCTGCGGGAAGATTCCTAGAGTAGTGGCGAAGATAAAGTTCCGAAACCTCATCCGCGTCAGGCCGGCGGCGTAGGAGATCACGTCGAAGGCTACGCCTGGGATGAGGCGCCCGACGAAGACCGCGTACACCCCCCACCGGGCGAACCAGCGGTCGGCTGACTGTAGGCCCGTCCTGCCCACCAGCACCTCGACCGGCACGCGGCCTAGAGAGCGTGAGATCCCGAAGCACACAGCCGCAGCCAGCACGTGCCCGAAGAGGCTCAGCATCCAGCCCCAGAACACCCCGAACGCCAGCCCGTTGGCGAAGGTTATGAGGAAAGACGGCACCGGCGCCACGAGTGCCTGCAACACCATTAGAAAGCAAGAAGCGACCGGCGCCCACAGCCCGAAGGAGAGGATGTAGTCTCGCAGGCCCGCGATATCCCCGCGCCCAAGGAGACCCAGAGCCTGGTTCACCTCGGAGCGGAACCCCGAGGATACGAGATAGAGCAACCCGAACAGCCCCGCGGCGACGAGTAGTATGGCGAGCCGCAACAGCCTTACTGCGCGGGCGTCCAGGGTTACGGCTCTCATTGCGGGAGGAAGGTGACCCGGTCTGTTCACCAATCCATCTTACACCGCGCGCCGATCCGAGAGATGAGAGGCTCGCGGTTCTGGACCTCCTAGTCCGGCGCCTGCTCGAGGGTGTTCCGGGCCATCCTTATGGAGGCGGCGTCTATCATCTGGCCCTCGACCGTGATGGCGCCCCGCCCGGCGGCGTTGGCCTCATCGTAGGCCTGAACGACCTTCCTGGCCCACTCGACCTCTTCGTTCGTGGGCGAGAAGACGTCGTTGACGGTCTCGATCTGGGCCGGGTGGATGCACCACTTGCCGTCGAAGCCCAGAGAGCGGGCGAGCAGGGAACTCTGGCGCAGCCCCTTCTCGTCGCGGTGGTCGGCCACGGGGCCATCCACCGCGCGCACTCCGGCGGCGCGGGCGGCGACGACGATCCGGTGCATGGCGTAGTGGAAGCGGTGGCCAGGATATACCCCATCCCACTCGTCCATCGTCCCGATGCTCTTCTGGGGTATCCTCACGCTCGCCGCGTAGTCGCCGGGGCCGAAGTGGAGGGCCGTTAGACGCCCCGTGGCGCGGGCTATGCTCTCCACGTTGACGAGGCCCTCGGCGCTCTCTATCTGTGCCTCCAGCTTTATCTTGCCGGGTTCCAGGCCTATCGAGAGCTCGATCTGATAGAGCAACGTGGCGACGACGTGGAGGTCCTCGGGGCGCTGCACCTTGGGGACCATGATGGCCGCCAGCCTGTCCCCGACCCCCTCGACGACCTCGATCAAGTCGCGGTAGAAGTAAGGTGTGTCGAGGGCATTCGTGCGGTAGAGGGTCGGTCTGCCGTCCCAGTCGAGCTCCTTGAGGGTGTGGACGACCTTCGGGCGGGCTTCGGCCTTCTCGTCAGGAGTGACGGCGTCCTCGAGGTCGAGGAAGACCGCGTCGGCGGCGGAGGCGAGCGCCTTCTCCGCCATTCCGGGGTTGGAGCCCGGGACGGCCAGGATAGAGCGCGGTGCTCTCACAGAGCCCTGTCGAGCAGCGTCTCCACGGGCTCGCCGCGGATCGAGGCGTCCAGGACCTCGACCGGGTGGGCCATCGGCATCGAGCGTCCCATCCGCTTGAGGGAGGCCTGTATCTGGAGCATGCAGCCCGGGTTGGAGGTCACGATCATGCGCGCCCCGGTGTTGAGGACGTTGCGTGCCTTGCGGTCGCCTAGCTCCGTGGCGGGCTCGGGCTCGACCATGTTGTAGATGCCGGCGGAGCCGCAGCAGATCTCCGCCTCCTTTATCTCCCGGACATCCATGCCGGGTATCTGCTTGAGGGTGGCCCTGGGCTGCTGGCGGACGCCCTGGGCGTGCGCCAGGTGGCAGGCGTCGTGGTAGGCCGCGGATATGGGCAGCGGGTGCCGCTCGGCCACCGGCCCCAGCTCCTGGATGAACTCCGAGACGTCCCTGACCTTCGCCGTGAACACGCTAGCGCGCTCGGCGTATTCGGGGTCGTCGCGCAGGAGGTAACCGTACTCCTTGAGCGTCGAGCCACAACCGGCAGCGTTGATGATGATCTCATCCACCTCGGCGTCCTCGAAGACGTCTATGAGCTTGCGGGCGAAGCGCTGGAACTCCTCCTCGCGGCCCGCGTGCACGCTAAGAGCCCCGCAGCAGCCCTGGCTCTTTGGCGCCACGACCTCGCAGCCCTCGGCCGAGAGGACGCGCACGGTGGCGGCGTTGACCTCGGAGAAGAAGACGCGCTGCACGCAGCCCTTTATGAACCCGACCCTCCGGCGCTTCTCGCCGATGGACGAGGTGATCTCGGGGACCTCCTGCTGGCGGGTCATCATGGGCATGAGGGCCTCCATAGCCTTCATGCGTTTGGGGAGCCTGTCCATGATGCCGGCTCTGCGCAGCATGTCTCCGACGCCGAAGCGCTGGTAGAGCCTCAGAGGTGCCGTGGCAAGGCGCAGCCGGTCCGGGTAGGGGAAGAGCTGGAAGATCATCTCCCTAAAAGCTTTGTCCTCGGGGGCACGCTCGTAGCGGCGCTCGACCTGGGCGCGCGTGGCCTCGATGAGCTTGTCGTACTGCACGCCGGAGGGGCAGGCGGTCACACAGGCCATGCACCCGAGACACAGATCCCAATGCCTGACCATCGTGTCGTCCATGGGCTCCTCGTCGAGGCCCTTGTTCATCAGGTAGATGCGTCCGCGCGGGGAGTCCATCTCCTCCCCGAAGAGGACATAGGTCGGGCATGTCGGCAGACAGAATCCGCAGTGGACGCAGTCGTCTATGAGGTTCTTCTCGGGCGGGTGGTGGTCGTCGAAGGCCGGAAAGACGTAGCTGCCGGTCTCGGTCGAGCGGCCTATACCTACCGTCTGCTGCACCGAGCCGCGCGTGCCAAACGTCTCATGGGGCACGTCCTCCGGGCTACCCGCACCTATAGATTCGGCTGCTGCCTCCTCGCGGAACGTCCCCTCGTCGTCGCGGCGCTCGGTAGCGTCGGTCGCGTCGTAGGGGTTGCCGGTCTCCCGCGGATCCGGGGGCTCGTTGCGCCTGTCCACTAGATACCTCCCGCAAACCTGCCCGGGTTCATGACGCCCCGGGGATCGAACTTCTCCTTGACGCGGCGGGTGAGCTCGAGCCGGCTCCCCATCGGGCCCCACGCCTCGACCCTCTCCTTGAAGGACGGCGGGGCCGAGCGCACCACGACGCTCCCGCCCCTGCGCGTCCAGATCTCCCTGAGCTCCTCCACTACCTGGACGTACGCCTCATCGTCCCCGCCGGAGAGCGACACGTACGTAACGCCGATCCCGGCGTGACCGCTGATGAGCGGCGTGACGCGCCTGCGGGAGCAGGCCCCGAGCACCGAGTCCAGGACGCCCGTCAGTTCCGCTGGGGGAGCGCCGATCTTGAGGGCCACTTCGTCTCCAGCGCCCGATGGCCCTGAAGAACCCGCCTCCTCTTGGGTGAGCGTCCGGACCTCCCCGAAGCCCCTGAGCAGGTAGTAGGCGGTATCCGACTGCGCCTCGACGCCTGGCGGTATGCCTTCGATCAGGACGGTCAGGAGCCTCTCGTCTTCACCCCAGTGCAGCTCGACCGCGCTCGGGACGAGCTGGGCGTGCAACACGGCCCGCGCCGCCTCGCCTGCGGCCTGTGTGCTCGCGAGCTCGACCGCGACGGTGCGGGCAGCCTCCGGCCTCGGGTGCAGCCGGAAGTTGCACTCGGCGATCACGCCGAGCGTACCCAGAGAGCCGGTAAAGAGCTTGGAGAGGTCGTAGCCTGCTACGTTCTTGACCACCTTGCCGCCGGCCTTCGCAACCGTTCCGTCCGAGAGGACGACGGTGATCCCGATGATGAGGTCCCGGATCGTACCGTAGCGGTGCCGGCGCGGCCCCGAGGAGTTCGCCGCAACGACACCCCCGACCGTCGCCCCTGATTTCGTCTCCGGCGGGTCGATGCCGAGCATCTGGTCGGAGCCGCCGAGCCGCTCCTGCAGATCCTCCAGCTTTATCCCGGCCTGGACCCTGACTACCTGGTCCCCCGGCACGTGCTCTATGACCTCGTCCATGCGCACAGTGCTCAGGACGAGGTCCACCTCGCGCGGCGGGTTACCTAGAGAAGCCTTCGTCCCGCCACCGCGCGGAGAGACGGCGAGGCCCTCTTCCGCGGCGAACCTCAGCAGCTCGCTCGTCTCCTCGACCGAGCCGGGCTCCGCGACGAAGGAAGACCCCACGCCGTCAACGGCGTCGTCGGGCGTTGCCTCCCACGCATGCTCCTCGCCGACTATCCTCTGCAGGTCTTCCAGGGAGACGTTCTTCGTGCGCGTGTCCATCTAGAAATTCTCCGCGAGGCCGGCCCTCTGGACCGGGTGCATCCGGAACGGCCCCGGGCGTTCGCCGCACAGGCGCGGGGTGGGGAAGATCTTGCCGGGGTTGCAGATCTGGTGCGGGTCGAAGGCGCACCGGAGGAGCTGCATCACATTCAAATCATCGGTAGTGAACATCTTGGGCATGTACTTCTTCTTGTCCTCGCCGATGCCGTGCTCACCCGTGAGCGAGCCCCCGTGCTCCAGGCACGTGAAGACTATGTCCCCCGCTAGCTTCTCGGCCTTCTCGGCCTCGCCCGGGACGTTGTTGTCGTAGAGAACGAGCGGGTGCAGGTTGCCGTCGCCGGCGTGGAAGACGTTCGCAATGCGCATCCCGTACTCCTCGCCGAGGTCGGAGATCTTCTTGAGAACCTTCCCGAGCTCGGTGCGCGGGACGACGGAGTCCTGGACGTAGTAGTCGTTGGAGATGCGGCCCATCGCCGCGAACGCCGCCTTGCGACCCTTCCAGAAGAGCGCCCGCTCTGCGTCGTCCTCTGCCACCCTTATCTCCGAGGCGTCGTTCTCCTCGCAGATCTTCAGGGTCTGCTCGAACTGGTTCTCGACCTCGGCCGCGGGACCGTCGAGCTCCACTATCAGGATCGCGCCCGCCTGCGGGAAACCAGGCTGCACCGCACTCTCGACCGCCTCGATGCACAGGGCGTCCATCATCTCTATGGCCGCGGGCACTATCCCCGCGCCGATGATCCCCGAGACCGCCCCGCCGGCCTCCTCCGTGTCCTTGAACGCCGCGAGCAGGGTACGGACCGCCTCGGGCTTGCGCACGATGCGCAACGTTATCTTGGTCGCTATCCCCAGAGTCCCCTCGGAGCCGACGAAGGCGCCGAGGAGCTCGTAGCCGGGCGCGTCGGGGGCCTTGCCGCCCCCAATGTTCACCATCGAGCCGTCGGGGAGCACGATCTCCGCGCCCATCACGTGGTTCGTGGTGAAGCCGTACTTTAGGCAGTGGACGCCGCCCGAGTTCTCGGCAAGATTACCGCCGATCGAGGAGACGATCTGGCTCGCTGGATCTGGGGCGTAGTAGTAGCCATCTTCAGCGACCTCGTTGCTCACCCACATGTTGATCACGCCTGGCTCCACGACGACCCGCTGGTTGGGGATGTCTACCTCCAGGATCTTTCGCATCCTCGAGAGGACGATCAGGACCCCCGACTCGACCGGCAGAGCCCCGCCCGAGAGCCCGGTCCCAGAGCCCCTGGCTACGAACGGGATGCCCTCGTCGTAGCAGACCCTGACGATAGCCTGCACCTGCGCGGCGGTCTCGGGCAACACCACGAGCTCCGGGATGACCCGGTAGTTCATGAGGCCGTCGCACTCGTAGGAGCGGAGCTGCTCACGCTCGGAGATGACGCCCTCCGGCCCCAGGATAGACTGCATCGTCCTTATGAGCGCCTCTCGCTCCACCCCTGCCTCCTTCCAGACGGGTCCCGGTATGTGTCCCCGTCGCCCTTCCCCTTCTATGCCTGGACCGCTGGCCAGCGTGCCCGGTAGCGCTCGCTCCTGCTCTCCGCCACCGCCTGTCCCCAGCCCCTCGCGCCATTCTACTCCAAAGACGCCCCGCGAGTGGCCGCGCCTTCTCCCCACTTACCCGTAGCTCGTCGCCGGAGTACCATGGGAAGATGAACCCCGGACAAGGAAGCGAGATCGGAGACGCGGCGGCGACCGTCATGCGGCGGTGCGAGAGCCTCGCCAACATCAGCGAGGAGCCCGGTCTCATAGTCCGCCCCTACGGCTCCCAGGCGATGAACGAGGCGAACAACATCGTCGCCGGGTGGATGCGCGAGGCCGGGATGAGCACGAGGCGGGACGAGATCGGCAACTTGATCGGCCGCTACGAGGGGACCGGGGAGAAGACCCTCGTCCTCGGCTCCCACCTCGACACCGTGCGAGACGCCGGCAAGTACGACGGCATCCTGGGCGTGATGGTGGCCCTCGCCTGCGTCCAGCAACTGCACAACCGCGGCGAGAGGTTGCCCTTCTCGGTAGAGGTTGTCGCCTTCGCCGACGAGGAGGGCCTGCGCTTCGGCACCACCTTCCTCGGCAGCTCCGTGTACGCCGGGACGTTCGAAGAGGAGCTCCTGAGCCTCGAGGATCACGACGGCGTGACCCTGCGGGAGGCGGTCCGGGCCTTCGGCGGCGATCCCGATGCCCTGGAGAGCGACGGCCGCAGGGGCGGAGACCTACTCGGCTACCTCGAGGTCCACATAGAGCAGGGGCCGATGCTGGAGCAGGAAGATCTACCCGTCGGCGTGGTATCGGCGATCAGCGGCCAGAGCCGCGTCGGGGTCGGCTTCACCGGAGAGGCCGGTCACGCGGGGACCGTCCCGATGGGGAGCCGCAGGGACGCCCTCTGCGCGGCGGCGGAGTTCGTCGTCGAGGTGGAGCGCGCCGCGCGGAGAGAGACCGGCTCCGTCGCAACGGTCGGTGAGATCTCCAGCCTCCCCGGGACGAGTAACGTCATCCCTGGTGAGGCGAAGCTCTCTCTCGACGTCCGCCACCCGGAGGACG
>JARDZQ010000038.1 GCA_029240775.1 Rubrobacteraceae bacterium
CCATTTTCGGACCAAACTATGGATTCGGCGATGTAGTAATCTTCGCCGTAGCATTTGGTCCACTCGGTATTGATGTACAGTTCCATGCGCCTTTCCCCCCTCTCTTGTCATATTCTGCTGTAGCGCATGTTACCTAATAAACCTTAACAGAAAGTTAAAGAAGACACAACAGAATAGTAGGAATTAGAACAAATAATAGGTCTAGAGGGGCGCGTACATCAGCTCGTTCACGTACATCCCTCAATCCATTTGCACGCCTACAACGACTTCTGATGCACGTAAGGTAGAGTCGAGACCATGAGAGCAACGAGTGTGATACGGTTCGTCCTCTTCGGAGCCGTGGGGTCCGGTATCGGCGGGACCATTGCTGGAGCTTGTTGGCCTCTCGCGTTCGTCACCAGGGGAGCCTCTGCGCTGCTGTTTATTCTTTCGGGGGATAGCCCAAACAACTGACAAACAGCGGCATTCAGCGTGTGCTTTAATCTCCGGTCTCTGAGGTCTTACAGGAGAGGAGCACTTTGCCCTACGACTTCGCCCGCTACCTCAAGATCCGGGGCGCCTGGGGGGCGAGCTGGTCCCCGGACGGCGACCGGCTGGCTTTTCTAACGGAGATCACTGGCGTCCCGCAGGTCTGGGAGGTCTCTAGCGAAGCTCACGGCCCCTCGTGGCCCGAGCAGCTGACCTTCTACGAGGAGCGCGTCTCGAGCGCCGAGTACTCGCCCATCCAGAACAGGCTGCTCTTCGGCATGGACTCGGGCGGCAACGAGAGGACGCAGCTCTTCCTGCTCGAGGGCGGCGAGGTCACGGACCTCACCCGCGCCTCCGACGCCATCCACTACTCCGGCGGGTTCTCCCCGGACGGAGAGCGCGTGGCGTACACGGCGACGAGGCGCAACGGGACGGACTTCGACGTCTTCGCGCAGGAGCTCGGCGGGGAGCCCGAGACCGTGTGGGAGGTCCCCGGCTACCACACCGTCTCCGACTGGGCCCCCGACGGGTCGGCTCTCATCGTCTCGCGCCACCACTCCAACCTGAACAACGACCTCTACAGGTTGAACCTGGTAAACGGAGAAGCGACGTTGCTCACGCCGCACGAGGGCGACGCCCGGTTCTCCGGCGCGCGCGTCACGCCAGACGGCCGTAGCGTCTACCTCGCCACCGACAGGGACGGGGACTTCATGAGGCTCGCGCGCCTCGACCTCTCGACGCTGGAGCTCACCTACCTCACCCCTGACGACTGGGACGTCGAAGAAGTGGAGCTCTCCGGAGACGGCCGCTACCTGCTGGCGAGCCGCAACGTCGAGGGCTACTCGAACCTCGTGCTGTTCTCCGGCGAGGGGCGGCGCATGCCGGACGTGCGGGTGCCCGAGGGCGTAGTAGGTGGCTTCGAGTTCGCTCCCGACTCGGGCAGGCTCGCCTTCACGCTCGTCGGCCCGACGCGCAACCCCGACGTGTGGGTGCTCGACCTCCCCGAAGGCGAGCCACGCCCGGTCACACGCTCCTCTACCGCCGGGATACCCAGGAGCTCCTTCCGGCAGCCTCGCCCCTTACGCTACCCCAGCTTCGACGGGCGTGAGATCCCTGCCCTCCTCTACGAGCCCAAGGGAGAGAACGCCCCCGTAATAGTGAACGTGCACGGCGGGCCGGAGAGCCAGTCGCGGCCGACCTTCGCCCCCGTGACGCAATACCTCTTGCATCGCGGCTACGCCGTCCTCTTCCCCAACGTGCGCGGCTCCACCGGCTACGGCAAGGCCTTCACCCACCTCGACGACGTCGAGCTCAGGATGGACTCCGTTAGAGACCTGGCGCACGCCGCCCACTGGCTGCGCGGGAGGAGACACAAGCGCGTCGCGGTCATGGGCGGCTCCTACGGCGGGTTCATGGTGCTCGCCGCCCTCACCGAGTACCCCGAGCTCTGGAGCGCCGGGGTGGACATCGTAGGCATCGCCAACCTCGTCACCTTCCTCGAGAACACCGGCAGCTACCGCCGCGGGCTGCGCGAGCCCGAGTACGGGTCTCTCGAGAGGGACCGCCAGTTCCTCGAGTCCATAAGCCCCATACACAAGGCCGGGAACATAAGGGCGCCGCTCATGGTGATCCACGGCAAGAACGACCCCCGCGTTCCCGTAGGGGAGGCCGAGCAGATCGTCGAGAGGGTGCGGATGAACGGGGGCGCCGTGGAATACCTCCTCTACGAGGACGAGGGGCACGGCCTCGCCAAGCTCGCGAACCGCCTCGACGCCTACCCGAAGATAGCCGCCTTTCTTGACGAGCACCTCGCCGATTAGGGCGACGGAGATCCTCGTCGACGCCCCGCCGCGCCAGGTGGCACGACCGCCATCGTCGTCAACAACGAGGACCGCACGGAGATAGAAGACTACGTCACCTCCTCTGGCACCCTAAACAACTGCGCGGGCGGCGCCACGCCGTGGGGCACCTGGCTCACCTGGGAGGATGACCGCAACACCAACCATGGCTACGTCTTCGAGGTCGACCCCAACGACCCGGAGAATGAGCTCTCAGGAACCCCGATCCGAGACATGAGTTTCATCTCGCACGAAGCGGTGGACGGGGACACCGTGAACAGGGTCATGGGCATGACCCCTGACGGGCAGGTCTACGCGTTCGCCAGCAACCGCACCAGCGACGGGGAGTTCTGCGGTCCCACCTTCGCGCCCGATGGCAAGACGTTCCTCGTCAGTACATCCAGAACCCCGGCCTCACTTTTGCCATCTGGGGCCCGTTCAAGGGACGTTTTCGCGCTGCCTGATATGTACAGGTCCCGAAACTCTAATGATCTTCTCAGGAACGTTGTCTAGGATCTCTGGCAGCGGTCGTTGGAGGCCGGGTAGTAGAATACCGGCGCGGGGGTTAGTGAGATGAGAGCGGGAACGCGCGTGCTGGTAGTCGAGGACGACCGCTCGATCGCTGGCTTCGTGGAGCCCGAGCTCGAGCGCCTCGGCTTCAGGGTGCGGTGCGCCTACGACGGTCCATCCGGTTTGAGGCAGGCCAGGGAGTTCCGGCCCGAGCTCGTCATCCTGGACATCATGCTGCCCGGGCTCGATGGGGTGGGCGTCTTGAAGGCGATCCGCCACTCCGGCAGCCGGGTTCCGGTCGTCATGCTCACCGCGCGCGACACCACGCTCGACAAGGTCCACAGCCTCGACATTGGCGCCGACGACTACATCACCAAGCCCTTCGATATCGAGGAGCTCCTGGCCCGCATCCGGGCTCTACTGCGGCGCGCGGAGGGTGAGGAGATCCTGAGGGTCGCGGACCTGGAGGTGAACACCGCGACCCGCGAGGTGCGGCGCGGGGAGCGCGAGATAGACCTCACGGCGAGGGAATACGAGCTGCTGGAGTTCATGGCGCGCAACCCCAGGCGGGTCCTCTCGCGGGAGTTCCTCCTGAGCAGGGTATGGGGTCAGGAGTTCGGCGTCACGACCAACGTCGTCGAGGTCTACATCGCCTACCTCAGGAAGAAGGTGGACGCGCCAGGTGAGCGGCACCTGATCCACACTATAAGGGGCGCGGGGTACGCCCTGAAGGGAGGGTAGGCTTGCCGATCCGGTGGCGCCTGACGTTGTTTATCGCCCTGGCGATCGGGGCCATCCTGCTGGTCCTGGGCCTCACGCTCTACTTCCTCCTGCGCGGCGCCCTGCTCTCGGGGGTGGAGGACACGGTCCGAAACCGGGCCATCACCGCCGCCGGGGAGGTGCAGTCCGGGGAGGAGCTGGACGTACGCGACGACGAGCTGACCCTGGACGGGGTCTTTATCGTCGTCCGGGACGAGCAGGGCCGCGTCCTCGCCCAGACGGTGGACCTGAAGAACGGCGGAGAAGACCCCGTCTGGAAGCGGGCGCTCGAGTCCGGCGGGCCGGAGGGCGGCGCGGCGGAGCTCTCTCCCGAGGGCTCAGACTACGTCTACGCCGTGCCGGTGGACCCTGCGGAGGGACCGGCCCGCGTGGTCGAAGCAGGCAAATCCTACGAGCAAGCGCAGGAGACCCTCGAGGTCTTCGGGACCGTTCTCGCCGCAGGCGTCGGCGCGGCCATCCTCCTCTCCATCGGCGGCGCCTACCTGCTGGCGCGGGCGGCCCTGAGGCCCGTCGAAGCCGTGACGAGCGCCGCCGGGGAGATGGGCGAGGACGACCTCTCTAAGCGGCTCCCCGTGGCGAACCCCGGAGACGAGGTCGGGCGTCTCACCACCACCATAAACGGTCTCCTCTCGCGCCTCGAGGCCGCCTTCGCCCGCAGGGAGGAGGCCCTGGAGCGCCAGCGGCGCTTCGCCGCCGACGCCAGCCACGAGCTGCGCACGCCGCTCACCGCCATAAGCGGCCACGCCAGGATGCTCGACGAGTGGGCCCTGGAGGAGGACCCGGAGCGGGCCAGGCGAAGCGTCGGCGCCATCCGCCAGGAAGCCGGCAGGATGCGGGACCTCGTCGAGTCCCTCCTCGTCCTCACCCGCGGCGACGAGGGCGCGGGGCTGGAGATCGGGCGCCACGACCTGGCCGCCATCGCCGAAGAGGCGGCGCAGGCGGCTGCGGCAGGCGGGAAGGTCTCCGTCGAGTACGTCCGCCCTGAGCGCGAGGTCGCGGCCACCTTCGACAGGGGGCGCGTCCTACAGGTCGCCTCCATACTCCTGGACAACGCCGTCAGGTACACGCCCGAGGGCGGGAGCGTCGCGGTGAGGGTGCGGGAGGAGGGAGATCTGGCCGTGCTCGAGATCGCGGACACGGGCGCGGGCATACCCGAGGATCAACTACCTCTCATCTTCGAGCGCTTCCACAGGGCAGACCCCTCCCGCGCCGACGGGGGCGCGGGCCTCGGTCTCTCTATAGCGCGCCAGATCGCCGAGTCCCACGGTGGCGAGATAAGGGTGTGGAGCAAACCCGACCAGGGCTCTACATTCACGCTCCTCCTCCCGAAGCGTCCACTACCTCGCGCATGACCGTTCCCTCAAAACAGGTTAAAGCCCTTTTCAGGTAGATCGAACCATCCGGCCTGGCGGCGCATTCGCCAGCCTACCACCGCTTCCACCCTGAAGCCTCTTCACAGCCCGCTCTTCGCCGCAACCACCTCGTGCAGGCGATCCATGAAGTCCGACAGTTCTGTCAAGCCCCTATCTTCGTTCGTTCGCAGCCTTACGCTGACGCCGCCTAGCCGCTCTTCCCTGTCTCCGACGACGAGCATGTACGGGACCTTCTGGAGCTGGGCGTCACGGACCTTCGCGTTCATCCTCTCGGAACGTTCGTCGACCTCGATCCGGAACCCCGCCAGCTCGTCCCTCACCCTCCGGGCATAGTCCAGGTTACGGTCGGTGACGGGTATGACCATCGCCTGGGTCGGCGCCAGCCAGACCGGCAGCGCGCCCGAGTGGTGTTCTATCAGGAGCGCAAGGAAGCGCTCGATCGAGCCGTACAGGGCTCGATGCACCATGTAGGGGCGGTGTGTCTGGTTGTCCGCGCCCGCGTAGATCAGGTCGAACCTCTCCGGAAGGTTGAAGTCGAACTGGATGGTCGATGCCTGCCAGCGGCGTCCCAGGGCGTCGAGGATCCCGATATCTATCTTCGGGCCGTAGAAGACCGCCTCGCCCTCCATGCGCCTGTGCTGCAGCCCGCGCGCATCCAGAGCCGCCGCCAGCGTGGACTCGGCCATCTCCCAGTCGGCCTCGCTGCCCGCGTACTTCTCTGGCGTCCGGGGATCCCGGACGCTCAGCTCCATCTCAGGGTTCGCGAAACCGTAGGCGGCGAGGACCGAGAGGCAGAAGTCGAGCACACGGTCGATCTCCGCCCGCATCTGATCCGGCCTGCAGAACAGGTGCGCGTCGTCCTGGGTGAAGCCGCGCACGCGCAGCAACCCCCGCAACGTACCCGAAGGCTCGTAGCGGTAGACGGTACCGAGCTCCGCGAAGCGCAACGGCAGGTCGCGGTAGCTACGCGCCCGGCTCTTATAGATCAACATGTGAAACGGGCAGTTCATCGGCTTGAGGTAGTAGTGCTCGTCCTCGATGTCTATGGGCGCGTACATGCCATCCCGATACCATCTCAGGTGCCCGCTCGTCTCCCAGAGTCCCGAGCGTCCGATGTGCGGCGTGGCGACGAGGTCGTAGCCGCCGGTGCGGTGCCGGTGCCGCCAGTAGTCCTCCATGATCGTGCGGACCAGGGCGCCTTTAGGATGGAAGAGGGCCAGCCCCGGTCCGACCTCGGGCCGGATGCTGAACAGGTCGAGCTCGGCGCCGAGACGGCGGTGGTCGCGCTTCTCCTCTTCCTCGCGCTGCCACAGGTAGCGCTCCAGATCATCCTCGCTCGGCCAGACCGTTCCGTAGACGCGCTGGAGCATCCTGTTCTCCTCGCTTCCCCGCCAGTACGCTCCGGAGACGTCCAGCAGCTTGAAACCGTCGAGGGGGATCTGCCCCGTGTGCTCCAGGTGAGGACCCAGACAGAGATCCTCGAACGTGTCCTGGGTGTACGTCGAGATTACGGGACCGCCGGAGCGGGCTTCGCCGTACTCGTCCTTTCCCTCTACCAGGTCGTCTATCGTCTCCAGCTTGTACGGCTGGCCTTCGAACAGTCTGCGGGCCTCATCTGCGCTCACGACCCGGTACTCGAAAGAGTGGTTGCCACGGATGATCCGGCGCATCCGAGCTTCGATCTCCGGGAGGTCCTCGGGCGTCAGCGCGCGCGGCAGGTCGAAGTCGTAGTAGAAGCCGTTCTCGAACCTGTCGTGGGGAGGTCCCCAACCCAGCTTCGCCTCCGGGAACATCTCCTCGACGGCCTGCGCCATCACGTGGGCCGTGGAATGACGCACCCTGTATGAGGGATCCGCGCGATCTACCGGGGACATGGGATCACTCCTTCGCCGTACTCTCTGAGCCCTCCACGATAGAGACCGCCGATCAGAGAGACAAGCCCGTAACCGATCGATCAGAAATCTGGCGACCGGACCAAGCTTAGGGAACAATTTTGCCGGACCAATTCTAATACCGCTCTAGGCTGCCTCTAAGCCGCCTCTCAGTATCCGGCAGGATACTCTACCTCGTCAGCACATGACGAAGAGGAGGAAAGACGATGAACTAGCAGAAGCTCGTCGCTAGCGTGGCGGCGGTCATCCTGGCCCTCGGCGGAGCCGGGATCGTGTACGCCGAGTCCGAGGAGCGGGTCACAGGTCCCGACGCCGAGACGACGGCAAAAGACGCCTTCGAAGTAGAGGTCGAACGTGCCAACGGAGGCCAGGTCAAGGTGCATCTCGATGGTGACCTCAACGTCGTCGGCCAGGAAGCCGATGAGGACGGACCCACCGACCAGGCCCAACGACGACTGATCCCACCAACGGACCCTGAGCCAAGGAGGACGATATGCAACGCCGAGAAGACCCTGGAGGACGATCCGGACCGACACGCCTGCTGGCCAGTATCCTGCTCGGCATCGGCTTGTCGGTGGTGCTCGTAGCCAGCGCGTGCGGGGAAGCCACGACGGCTGGCAAGGACAAGAGCCCCCGGAAGCCGCCGCCAGCCGCCGCACCCTCGACCTCCGCGGCACAACAGTGCGGCACAACGAGCGGTACCGGCTGCGCGCCGAAGAGCGAACGGGTAGACCTCGCCAGATCGTCGTTCTCGGACCCCACCAACGTGACCAACCCGCTGTTTCCCGTCTCCAGGCAGGAGTCGGTCCTGATGGTCGGCCAGGTCGATGGGAAGGCGTTCCGGACCGAGGTCACGCTACTGCCCGAGACCAGGATCATCGAGTGGCAGGGCCGGCGGGTCGAGACGCTCGTCTCCCAGTATGCCGCCTACCTCGACGGGCGTATCCACGAGGTCGCCTACGACTTCTACGCCCAGGCCGACGACGGATCCGTCTGGTACTTCGGCGAGGACGTGTTCAACTTCAAGGACGGAGCCATCGTCGACACCCACGGCACCTGGATCGCCGGCAAGGACGGCCCGGCCGCGATGATCATGCCCTCCGACCCGAAGGTCGGAGACGTCTACCGGCCCGAGAACATCCCGGGCTTCGTGTTCGAGGAGGTAACCGTCAAGGACATCCGAAAGACGCTCGACGGACCACTTGGCCCCATCGACGGTGGGCTCGTCATCGAGGAGCTCCACATGGACGGAACCACCGAGGACAAGACCTTCGCTCCCGGCTACGGCGAGTTCTACACGGCCGGCGGAGGCGACGTCGAGGCGCTCGCCCTCGCGGTGCCCACCGACGCACTCTCCGGGCCGCCACCGGCCGAGCTCCGGACCCTCTCCGGCGGCGCGCTCGACGTCTTCGACGCGGCCCGGTCCAGGGACTGGAATGCGGCCACGGCCACGGCCGAGGCCATGCGGGGCGCCTGGGATAGCTATAGGGCGGGCGAAGTGCCGAGGTTGGTCGAGCCCCGGATGACCGACGCGCTCGCGGCTCTCGCCGAGGCGGTCAACGCCCGCGACGCAGCGCAGGCCCAACAAGCGGCGATCGGAGCCTCCCAGTGGAGCCTCGACCTCCGGCTGCAGTACCAGCCTGCTACCGAGATCGACCAAGCCCGCTTCGACCTCTGGGCCGCTCAGCTCGTGGCCGACGCTTCGGCGGGCGACGCGGCCGCGGTCAACGGTGATCTCTTCACCCTCGACTACATCCGGGACCGGATCTTGCACACCCTGCCCGACGACGATGTCACCCGCATCAACAGCGCGCTCGAAGAACTCCAGACCGCGGTGAGCGACGAGGACCTACCTGCCGCAAGGAGCGCCGCAGAGCATCTGCGAGGTGCTATCCGACAGCTCAAAGGGTAATCCAGGACCCCAGGGACTCCGTCAGAGGTTACCGTTGCGCAGGGCGCTCGCCTTGCGCAGCGGTTTTTGCGCCAGACGCGTACGAGGGACCTCACGGAGCAGAGCCTTACCGAACCAACTCTAAGGCCACTCTCAGCCGCCTCTCAGGTTTCGCCGGGATAATATGGTCGAAGGCACGCGAAGAACGGAGGAGAGATGGCTGACAAGAAGAAGCTCATCGCGGCCGCGGCCACCGCAGCCGCCCTGGTCCTGGGCGTCGGCACGGCCGTCGCCGCGCAGCAGGGCCAAGAGGACGAAGCGCCGGGTCGCGACGACGACGCCACCGAGCGGCCGATCACCGGCTCGCCGCTAGAGCAGGCAAGCAAGGCCGCCCTGGCCCACGTCGGCGGCGGCGAGGTCAGCGGGACCGAGGTCGGCGACGAAGAGGGTTACTACGAGGTCGAGGTCACCCGCGCGGACGGCAGCCAGGTCGACGTGCACCTGAACCGCGACTTCGATGTGCTCGGCACCGAGGGCGACGGCGCGACCGAGGACGGCTCCTAGCGCGTTCCGCG
>JARDZQ010000039.1 GCA_029240775.1 Rubrobacteraceae bacterium
TGACGGCCGCCCCGAAGAGCGCCAGCCGATTGGAAAAGAAGACCCGTCTGAAGTCTTCCTGGCGGCTGCGCGTCTCAACGCCGGGTGCGGCTGCGGCGTCGTGCTGGATCTGGGCCTCGGCCATAGCTCCGCTAGTACCTCACTCGTGGGTCGAGGACCGCGTAGAGGACGTCTACGAGCAGGGTGATCAGCACGAAGAGCAGGGCCCCGTAGAGCACGACGCCCTGGATCATCGCGTAGTCCCGGCGGTAGATGGAGTCGTAGGCGATCTGGCCCACCCCCGGCCAGCCGAAGATCCTCTCTGTGATGATCGCCCCACCCATGAGAAGGCCCACCTGCAGCCCGATGACCGTCACCGTGGGCAACATGGCGTTCCTGAGGGCGTGCTTGAAGATCACCCGCAACGGAACGACCCCTTTGGCGCGCGCCGTGCGCACGTAGTCCTCGTTCATGACCTCAAGCATGCTGCTGCGGGTCATGCGCGTGACCACCGCCATCGGGATCGTCCCCAGGGCCAGGGCTGGCAGGATCAAGTGTGAGAGCCCGTCCCAGAATCCCGCGAAGTTGAACGTGAGGAGCGAGTCAACAAGCACGAGCCCCGTAAACGCGGTTATAGCGGTGCCACTGCTCAGCCGTCCCGGAAACGGCAGCCACCCCAGGTTCACGGTAAAGATTACGACAAGGATCATCGCGAGCCAGAAGATCGGCATGCTGATCCCCGTGAGCGCGAGGACGGAAGTGATCTTGTCCAGCAACGAGTACTGCTTGACTGCAGAGATCACCCCCACCGGCACTCCCACCAGCACCGCGATGAACATGGCGAAAGCCGTGAGCTCCAGTGTCGCCGGTAACCGGGCCAGGAGCTCCGCCGTTACAGGGCGCCCCGTGACGATGGAGTTTCCGAGATCGCCGGTCACGGCGTCCCTGAGAAACAGCCCATACTGGACGAGAACGGGCTTGTCCAGCCCCATGCTGGCCCGCAGCTGCTGCACCTGCTCCTGGGTCGCGTTCTGGCCCAGGAGGATCTGCGCCGGGTCGCCGGGGATGGCCCGAACCATAAAGAACACTACGATGGACACCCCAAGCAGCACCGGGATGATCTGCAAGAACCTGCGCCCGATAAACTCGGTCAGGGCTCGTGCCTCCTACGAGAGCTAGGGGTATGGTTCCCGGTGGAACTCCAAGCTACGCTCCTCCCCCGCCACCCAACTCGACGCTGTTGAACGGTTCGCCGCCGGTGGGGTTCGGGTGGTAGCCTTGCACCTGATCCTGAAGCCCAACCGGGGGCTTGGCGTAGGCGATGGGCACCCACGGCGCGTCCTCCACGAGCATCTCCTGCGCCTGGAAATAGAGATCCTGGCGCTCGTTCTCGTCTATGGTCGTCTGGGCCTGATCGAGTATCTTGTCCACCTCCGGGTTCTTGTAGTAGGCGATGTTCAGCGCGTCCTTCTCGGTTGCAGTCTTGCTCGAGAGGAGGACGTTCAGGAAGTTGTCCGGGTCGCCGTTGTCCCCGGTCCAACCGAGCAGTGCCATGTCGTGCTCGCCGCTACCCGTCCTTTCCAGGTACGTGCCCCACTCGTAGGTGACGAGCTTGGCGTTTACGCCGACCTCTTTGAGGTCCTGCTGCATCGCCTGGGCTATGCCCTTGCCGTCCGGCATGTAAGGCCTGGGGATGGGCATGTACCAGAGGGTGGGCTCCAGGTTCTCGACGCCCGCCTCCTGGAGCATCTGCCTCGCTCCGTCGGGATCGAAGGGGTAACGCTCTATCTGATCGTCGAAGAACGGCACGGTCGGCGGCATGTAGGTCGTCGCCACGTCCCCGGTATCCCCGAAGAAGGCGTCCACGATCTTGGGCATGTCTATGGCCATGTTTATGGCCTGGCGCACCCTGGGGTCGTCGAACGGCTCTTTCTGGACGTTCATCGCGAGGTACCCGATGGTGAGCGGCGGTCGGTAATCTATCTTGAGGCCCTCGGCCTGCTGGACGGTGGGAACGTCGTCGGGGGGGAGGCCGTCGGCGGCGGAGAGCTGCCCGCCAGTAAGGGCCGCCGTCCGGGAGGTGTTGTCCGGGATGGAGCGGAAGACGACCTGGTCCACGAACGGGCCGCCGCCACCCTCGCCTTCGGACAGATCGCTACCCCACCAGTCGTCGATCTTCTCCAGCTTGATCTGGGAGCCCTTGTCCCAGGTGACGAACTTGAACGCTCCGGTCCCCACTGGTTCCTGCCAGAAGTTCTCGACGTTCTCCTTTATGGCTTTGGGGGAGGCAATCGCGAAGGTGCTCATGGCGATGTTCTTGAGGAACGGTCCCTGGGGCTCCTTGAGAGTGACGCGCACGGTGTACTCGTCCACTGCCTCGACCTTCTCTATGACGGAGTCGTCGTCGAAGCCGTTGAACATGGCCGAGTAGTAGGAAAACTCCGTAGTCTGGCTCCCGCCGCCCTTGTGGTACGGGTTGTCGGTGAACCGCCAACGCTCGAAGTTGAAGACCACGGCGTCGGCGTTGAACTCCGTGCCGTCGTGGAACTTGACGCCATCGCGCAGATCAAAGGTGTACGAGAGGCCGCCGTCCTCGGGCTCGGGAACCTCGGTCGCCAGCGCCGGAATCACGTCGGTGCTCTCGGGCGCGAAGTCGAGCAGACCGTCGAAGATCTGGCGGCAAACCTTGGAAGACTCGGTGTCTGCCTGATTGATGGGATCCAGTGAGACAGAATCTGCCCCCCGGCCGAAGGTGAAGATGTTGCCACCCCCACCCTGACCCCCACCGCTCTGGATGGTCTCGCCCTCGCCGCACCCGGCCACGCCGAGTAACACCGCGCCGCTGAGGCCGGCCCCACTCAGCTTGAGGAAGTCACGGCGGCTTATCTGGATGCTTCGCCTTGCCAAGATATGCTCCCTTCTAACCCCGTCGGATGAATTATCCGCGTTCCGGATACGGTAACAAAAGCTCTCTTGCGCCGCCACCTAGAAGAGCGAGCCCCCGATCTCCTCCCCACGGCGCAGCCTGTTTGCCGCGTTGTGGGCCTGGCGGGTGGGCTCGGGCAAACGATATTTGGTGCAGCAAGCGAGAACGAGCTCGACGGAACTGTCCAGGTCTACCCCGTTCCCCACCGAGACGTAGACCGGCGAGACCCCGTCGCGGGTCCGCACGGCCCTCCCCACGACCTCCCCGCGGTGCACCATGTCCGTGGCGTTGCCCTTCTCCATCCTGGGCTCCTCGAACTTGCCGACGAGCACCGTCTTGGCGCACCCGACCGTGGGAACGTCGAGGAAGAGCCCGACGTGCGACGCGAGCCCGATCCGGCGCGGGTGGGCGAGCCCCTGGGCGTCGAGCACCACGACGTCCACCGCCGTCTCCACCTTCTCCAGTGCCCCGAGGAGGGACGGCATCTCCCTGAAAGACAGCAAGCCAGGCACGTACGGGAACTCGAGCGACGCCTCGAACCCCTGCGCCTCCACGACTGAGAGGCCGGGGAAGTCGAGCACGACGACCGTGGCGTAGGCCATACTATCCTGCGTCGAGACGTCGGCCCCGGCGACGTAGCGCACCCCTTCGAGATCCAGCGCCGGACCCGCCTCGACCCGGGACGCGAGCCGCTCCTGCAAGCGCCGCGCCTCCTCGGGCGAAAGGTCGAACCCGTGAAGCTTCTCGATCCTCATGACCAAGGGCGATTATCCCAGAACTCGGGCGGGAGAGACGAGCCACATACGTGCGGCCCCAAAAAGACCAGCCCGACCGATGGAATCTGGAGGGGGGAATGGTCCCATCGGCCGGGGCTCGGTTTAATCGGAATATTACAGTTGCGTTGTTACGATGGGCTTGCCGCCACGTTACGGTGTCGTTACGTAAGGGAAACACTTTGGTTACAAATCGCCGTAGAGCGTGGGATCTGGCGTCCGGGCGCACACGCAGCGTGAAGTTGAGGTTCGGGTTTACGGTTAGTGACGGGCCCCTCCGTCAAGCCACCGTGACGCCGATGGTGTGGTAGCCGGAGGCGCCGGAGGGGTGCGGCGGGGCCTTGCTGGCGGTCTGGGTCTCGCCCGTGCCGTCTGTGGCGCGCGCCTGGAGGGAGTACTGGCCTGGCCTGGCGTTCCACTCGTAGATCCACTGCCGCCAGGTGTCTATGTCGAGCTGTCTGGCGAGGCGGGCCTCGTTCCAGGTCTCGCCGCCGTCGGTGGAGACCTCGACGCGCTCGATGCCGCGGTGGGGAGCCCACGCGATACCGCCCACCTGTACCGTACCGGCGGAGAGCTGATCACCGTCCTCTATGGTGTCGATGCGGGACTGGGTCTTGATGGGGCCCTCCTTCGCCCAGGTGCGCTGGATCCAGTACGCGTCGAAATCCCAGTTGGTGAGCTCTATCTCGGAGAGCCACTTGGTCGCCGAGACGTAGCCGTAGAGGCCGGGGACGACGAGCCGCACGGGGTAGCCGTGCTTGAGGGGAAGCTCGCTGCCGTTAAGGCCGAAGGCCACAAGGGCCTCGCGGCCGTCGAGCGCTATCTCCGTCCTGAAGCCTGCCGTGAAGCCGTCCACGCTGCGGCCCACGAGCTGCATGTTGGAGCGCGTGATCTTGTCGCGGGCCACCCCGGCCTCGGCGAGCACGTCGGAGAGCAATACCCCCGTCCAGCGCCCGTTGGAGACGAGCCCGCCACCGACCTCGTTCGAGACGCACGAGAGCGTGATGTCCGCCTCGCGAGTGCTCATGCCGAGGAGGTCTTTGTAGGAGAACTCCACGGGGTTATCCACCGCGCCCTTGACGGAGAGCTTCCAGCCGTTCACGTCTATGCGAGGCGAGGTCAGGGCAGTGTCTATGAGGTAGAAGCTGCTCGCCGGCGTGATGAGCTTGGGCATCCCCGGCGCGTCTATGGAAGCGTCCTCTGGCGGCGGCGGGAGCGTCTCGTGCCTGACCGACTTCCGGGCACCGCCTTCCTCGCCATCGCCCTGCGCGGGCCCGGCCGGTGACTCCGGGAGGTTCAGCCGCTTGGGCTCGGTAGACGCCTGAGCGCCCCGGCCCGCGAGCACGCGTCCGGCGCCGAGCGCCGCGAGGCCCGCCACCGCCGCGCCGCCGCCGAGCAGCAGGAAGCCCCGGCGTCCGACCCCCGTGCCATCAGACGAGTACGCCTCCCTGGACCTAACGACCGGAGATGAGGGGTCGTCAGGCGATCCCGCCTGTGGCGCGGTCTCCGAGGCGGCCGCCTTCTTCGCCCGGAGGCCGGAGGTGCGCAGTAGGGTCTCGGTGGTGGCGACGCCTAAAGCCAGGGCGCCCACGATGGTGACGACGGTGGGGATGGGAGCCACGAAAGGCTCGGCCAGCGAGGCGGCTATGCCTATCGCGGCAAGGACGCCCACGCCGATCAGGGCGAGGAGAGGGCGGCGAACGGCGAGGATCGCCAGGGCAGCAGAGAAGGCAAGCGCGCCGATCACGGTGCATGTGATCAGGACCGGTATATCTGCCTGCCCCAGGATCTCGATTCCTCTCGTCACCAGCTCGCCCGGCGTGAACTCTATGATCCCCTGGACGAGCGCTACGAATACCGACGGAACCGAAGGGTAGAGGCCGTGGACCAGCTCGGCGACCCCAAACGCCACCACCGCCCCGACGATACCCGCGATCCCTGCTCTTGTCCTGCCGCTCACGATTGCTCTCTCCCGTGTCTCGCCTGGACGGAGACCATGCCTCCGCTTAACCCTTACATGAATATTACGATCCCGCGCAAGGTGTCGGATCACCGGCCGGAGCAAGGCACCTTGACACGCCCGCTCTTTGAGGCTAAAAACCCCTTGTACAAAGGCGACGACGGGAACGAGTACGGTCGCGAGGATCCGCCAGAGCGAGCCGGGGGCGGTGTGAAGCCCGGCGCGGGGCGCGGCCCGAAGATCCTCCCCGAGCCGCCGACCCAAAGCGAAGGGCCAAGCGCTAGCTGGCCCAGGCGTTTAGTAGGATCGGCCGGGTGCGCCCGTTGCAGCGCGAGGGTGTCTTCGGGGCACCCGTGGAGAGGCCCGGGGCCGCGAGGCTTCGGGCAAGCGGGGTGGTACCGCGAGGGTCTTCCAGGCTCCCGTCCCTGCGGTGGAGCGTTGCTCCGCCTGCTGTGGACGGGAGTTTTTGCGTCGAGAGGTGTGCGAGATGGCGTTCGAGAAGGTGAGACCGCAGGTAGACTTCCCCGGGCTGGAGAGGGAGGTCATGGACCTCTGGGAGAGGACCGGGGCCTTCGAGAAGTCCGTCGAGAGACGGCCCAAAGAGAGGCCGTTCGTCTTCTACGAAGGGCCGCCGACCGCCAACGGTCGTCCGGGCTTCCACCACGCGCTCGCGAGGGCATTCAAGGACCTCATCCCCCGCTACAAGACCATGCGGGGCTACCGGGTCGAGCGCAAGGGCGGCTGGGACACCCACGGCCTCCCCGTCGAGCTGCAGGTAGAAAAGGAGCTCGGCCTCTCCGGCAAGGACGACGTGGAGCGCTACGGCGTCGAGGAGTTCAATCGACTCTGCCGCGAGTCCGTCTTCCGCTACGTCGAGGACTGGCGCGCGATGAGCGAGCGCCTCGGCTTCTGGATAGACATGGACAACCCCTACTGGACCCTGGATAACGCATACATCCAGAGCGTCTGGTGGGCTCTGAAGAGCTTGTACGAGCGGGATCTGCTATACGAAGGCTACAAGGTCAGCGCCCACTGCCCGAGGGATCAAACCTCCCTCTCGTCAGCCGAGGTGGCTTTAGGTTACCAGCAGTATCCCGACCCCGTCGTAGACCCGAGCGTCTACGTGCGGCTGCCGCTCGTGGATAGGGAGTACACCAGCCTCCTCATCTGGACCACGACGCCGTGGACCCTCGTCGCCAACGCCGCCGTAGCCGCCCACCCGGACGTGGAGTACGCAACGGTCGAGGTCGAAGGCGAACGCCTGATCCTGGCTCGCGAGCTGCTCGACCGCGTGCTCGGCGACTACGAGGTCGTAGAGACGCGCAAGGGTATGGAGCTCGCAGGGCTCGCGTACCGGCGCCCGTTCGACTACGTGCCCGTGGAGCGGGCCGAAGAGCACGAGAACCTCTGGACCGTCGTTCTCGGGGAGCACGTCACCACGACCGAGGGCACGGGGCTCGTGCACACCGCCCCGGCCTACGGCGAGGAGGACGCCCGCCTCGGCCAGCGCTACGACCTGCCCACGATCCACCCCGTAAAGCCAGACGGGAAGTTCGACGAGCGCGTCGGGCCGTTCGCGGATGTCTTCGTCAAGGACGCGGACGCCGGGCTCATCGAAGAGCTTCGAGAGAAGGGTCTGCTCTTCAGGGCGGAGGAGCTGGAGCACACCTACCCGCACTGCTGGCGGTGCGGCACGCCGCTTTTGTACTACGCGAAAAGGGCGTGGTATGCCCGGACGACGGCTGTGCTCGACGAGCTGCTCTCCGAGAACGAGAAGATCAACTGGGTCCCCGAGCACGTGAAGTGGGGCCGCTTCGGGGACTGGCTCAAGAACAACATCGACTGGGCCTTGAGCCGCGAGCGCTACTGGGGCACGCCGCTCCCGATCTGGCGCACCGAGTCAGGCGACGTCGTCGTCGTTGGCAGCACGGAGGAGCTTGAAGAGTTGGCGATGGACCCCGTGCCCAATGACCTGCACCGCCCCTATTTGGACGCGGTACGCATTCGCCACCCCGAGACCGGCGAAGAGGCGCGCCGCGTCCCCGAGGTCCTCGACGCCTGGTTCGACTCGGGGAGCATGCCGTTCGCCCAGTGGGCCTACCCGCGCGCGGAGGGCAGCGAGGAGCGCTTCGAGCGGCAGTTCCCGGCTGACTACATCTGCGAGGCCGTGGACCAGACGCGCGGCTGGTTCTACTCGCTGCACGCCGTCTCGACGATGCTCTTCGGCAGGTCCTCGTACAGGACGTGCCAGGTCCTCGGGCACATCCTGGACGCCGAGGGCAAGAAGATGAGCAAGTCGCTGGGTAACGTCATAGACCCCTGGGATCTCTTTGAGAAGCAGGGCGCCGATGCGCTCAGGGGGGCGTTCTACACCGCCACGAGCCCGGGCAACACGCGCCGCTTCTCTGAGGACCAGGTCGACGAGGCCGTCCGCAAGTACCTGCTCACCCTCTGGAACACCTACTCGTTCTTCGTCACCTACGCCCGCATAGACGGCTTCGACCCGAAGAAGGACTACGTATCTCCCGAGGACAGGAGCCTGATGGACCGCTGGGCGCTCTCCGAGCTGCAGCTGACCACGCGGACGGTAACCGAGAGGCTCGACGCCTACGACGTGACGGCGGCGGGGAGGGCGCTCGGGGACTTCGTAGACGAGCTCTCGAACTGGTACGTGAGGCGCAGCCGTCGCCGCTTCTGGAAGGGCGAGGACGACCTGGACAAGAAGGCCGCCCACTCCACCCTCTACGAGTGCCTGACCTCGGTCGCCAGCCTCACCGCCCCCTTCACCCCGTTCGTCGCCGAATCGCTATACCAGAACCTCGTCGTGAACGTCGAGGACGGGGGCCCCGAGAGCGTGCACCTCACCGACTGGCCAGAGGTCAGGGAGGAGCTCGTCGACAGGGACCTCTCGGAGCGCATGTCCGCAGCGAGGCGCGTGGTGAGCCTCGGCAGGGCGGCCCGCAACGCCGCAGCCATAAAGACCCGCCAGCCACTGCGGGAGGTCGTGGTCGTGCCGGCCGGCGAGGATAAAGGCTTCCGGAGTGGGGTAGAGAGTCTCCAAGAGGTCGTGCTCGACGAGCTCAACGTCAAGGAGTTGCGCTTCGGCGAGCCACAGGACGTGGTCGCCTACGACCTCAAGCCCAACCTCGGTGTAGTCGGACCCAAGTACGGTCGCCTCGTTCCCGGCATAAGGGAGGCCCTAGCGCAGGCGCCGCCGGAGGTCGGCGCGAGGGCAGCGGCCGGGGAGCCCGTGAGGGTGAAGGCGGACGGGCAAGAGGTATCGCTCTCCCCAGAGGAACTGCTCGTCGAGCCTACGGAGAGGGAGGGCTACGCCCTCGCGCGCGAGGGCGACCTCTCGGTAGCCCTGAGCACCGAGCTCGACGAGGAGCTCCTCGACGAGGGACTCGTGCGAGAGCTGGTCCACAAGGTGCAGAACCTCAGGCGCGAGAAGGGTCTCGAGATAGAAGAGAGCGTCAGGGTCGGTCTCTCGGGGAGCCAGCGCATCTCGGGTCTGCTCGAGGGACGCTGGGGCGACTACTTCAGAGCCGAGGTGCTCGCGCGCGAGCTCGACCTCGACGACGGCACCCCGGACGGCGAGACCCTCAAGGTCGACGGGGAGGCGCTGCGCATCAGGCTGGCGCCGCTCGGAAGGTAGAA